>DASSRF010000131.1:0-4964 GCA_035701945.1 Caldimonas sp.
GCTGGGGCCACGTCTTCGCGCTCGAGCCGCCCGGCGAGACCGAGGTGCGCGCGGTGCTGCGCCGCGAGGCCGACCGGCGCGGCACGTTCCTCTCCGACGACGTCATGGACTATCTCCTGACGCGTTTCGCGCGCGACCTCAAGCACCTGATGGCGCAGCTCGATCGCCTCGACACGTTCTCGCTCGCGACCAAGCGCGCGATCACCGTCCCGCTCCTCAAGCAGATGCTCGCCGAGGAGGGCGGCGGATGAGCGCCGGGCTCGCGCTGTTCGACCTCGACGGCACGCTGCTGCCGATCGACTCCGACCACGCGTGGGGCGAGTTCATGGTCGCGCTCGGCTGGGTCGACGCCGCCGGCTTTCGCAGCGGCAACGACGCGTTCTATGCGCAGTACCAGGCGGGCGAGCTCGACATCGACGCGTACATCGACTTCGCGACCGCGCCGCTGCGCGCGCAGGACGCCGCCGCGCGCGCGGCCGCGCACGCGCGCTTAATGCGCGAGGTGATCGCGCCGGCGCTGCGGCCCGCGGCGCGCGCGCTCGTCGACGCGCACCGCGCCCGCGGCGATCGGCTCGCGCTCGTCACCTCGACGAGCGACTTCATCACCGCGCCGATCGCCGCAGCGTTCGCGATCGACACGCTGATCGCGACCCGGCTCGAGTGCGCCGCCGACGGCACGCCGACCGGGCGCATCGCCGGTGTACCCGCGTTCCGCGAAGGCAAGGTCGCGCGTGTCGGACAATGGCTGGCGGCGAGCGGCGCCGACTGGGCCGGCTTTGCGCGGATCAGCGTCTACAGCGACTCGGTCAACGACCTCGCTCTGCTCGAGCGGGCGACCGATCCGGTGGCGACGAACCCGTCGCCCGAGCTCGAGGCGATCGCGCGCGCGCGCGGCTGGCGCGTCCTCCACCTGTTCGCATGATCAAGTTCATCTCCAAGTTGCTCGGCAAGGCGGACGACGCCGGCAGCGGAAGAGTCCGCGGCAAGCGCGTCGAGGTGCCGAAGTCCGAGCACGGGATCGACCCGAAGCTCGTCGACGAGCGCGCCGTCAAGGTCGTCTCGACGCTTGCCGATGCCGGCTACGAGGCGTACATCGTCGGCGGCGCGGTGCGCGACCTGCTGCTCGGCCTCAGGCCCAAGGACTTCGACGTCGCGACGAACGCGACGCCCGAGCAGGTCAAGGCGCTCTTCAGGCGCGCGTTCATCATCGGCAGGCGCTTCCGGATCGTCCACGTCGTCTTCGGCCGCGGCCGCCAGGACCGCGGCCTCTCCGAGGTGATCGAGGTGTCGACGTTTCGCGCCATGCTCGACCCGGCCGCCGCCGACCAGGTCGCCGGCAACGAGAAGACGTCGAGGAAGGACCTCGTCGACAAGTCGCACGTCGTCGACGCCGAGGGCCGCGTGTTGCGCGACAACGTCTGGGGGCCGCAGATCGAGGACGCGGCGCGGCGCGACTTCACCGTCAACGCGATGTACTACGACCCGGTCCGCGAGATCGTCGTCGACTACCACGGCGGCATCAAGGACGCGAGGAAGAAGCTGCTGCGCATGATCGGCGACCCCGTCGCGCGCTACCGCGAGGACCCGGTCCGGATCATCCGGGCGGTGCGCTTCGCCGCCAAGCTCGGCTTCGAGATCGAGGCGAAGACGCGCGCGCCGATCGAGCGCATGGCGCCGCTGCTCGACAACGTGCCGCAGTCGCGCACCTTCGACGAGATGATCAAGCTGCTGCAGACCGGGCACGCGCTGGCGTCGATCGTCGAGCTGAAGAAGGCGGGGCTGCACCGCGGCGTCTTCCCGGTCCTCGACGTCGCGCTCGACGAGGCGCAGCGCCACGACGGCCGCGAGAAGTTCGTCCGCCTCGCGCTCGCCGACACCGACGCCCGCGTCGCCGCCGGCAAGGCGGTGGCGCCGAGCTTCATGCTCGCGGCGATGCTCTGGCACGACGTCCAGGACGGCTGGCGGCAGCGCCAGGCCGCCGGCGAGTCGCCGTTTCCGGCGTTGCAGGGGGCGATCGATGCAGCGTTCGACGCCCGCATCGGCGACATCTCGGGCCGCAGCAGGCTCGCGGTCGACATGCGCGAGATCTGGATGCTGCAGCCGCGCCTCGAGCGACGCGCCGCCAACTCGGCGCTGACGATGCTCGAGCAGCCGCGCTTTCGCGCCGGCCTCGACTTCCTGCGGCTGCGCGCGGAGGTCGGCGAGGCCGATCCGGAGCTTGCCCGCTGGTGGGAAGCGCTCTTCGCTGCCGACGACGACGAGCGCAGGCGCATGCTCGATGCGCTGCGCGAGCAGCGCCCGCCGCGCCGCGTCAGGAAGCAGCCGGCGGGCGGCGAATCTCACGCCGCCGATTCGGGTTCGGCCGGCGAAGCCAACGACGAAGCGGCGAGCGTCGAGGAAAGCGCGACGCCGGAGGGCGCCGCCCCGCGCCGGCGCCGCCGTCGGCGCCGCCGCCCCACGGCCGACGGCGCAGGGCCGCCGGGCTGAGCGTGTCGACGGCACGCCAGGCTTCGATCGCGGCGCCGGTCGATGCGTACATCGGCCTCGGCTCCAACCTCGGCGACCGCGTCGGCGAGGTCGAGCGTGCGCTCGCGCAGCTCGCGGCGCTGCCGGGCACCGAGCTCGTCGCGCGCTCGTCGCTCTATCGCACCGCGCCGATCGACGCCGGCGGCGACGACTACGTCAACGCGGTCGCGCACGTCCGGACGACGCTCGCCCCCGCGGCGCTGCTTCGCGCGCTGCACGCGATCGAAGACGCGCATGGCCGCGAGCGGCCGTTCGCCAACGCGCCGCGCACGCTCGATCTCGACCTGCTGCTGCACGGCGACGCCGTCGTCGCCGACGATCGCTTGACGTTGCCGCATCCCCGCCTGCACGAGCGCGCGTTCGTCGTCGTTCCGCTCGCCGAGATCGCGCCAGACCTCGTGATTCCGGAACACGGTCACGTCGCGGCGCTGCGGGCTGCGGTCGCCGGTCAGCGCGTCGCTAAACTCGAACGATGATCGATTCGATTCCCGGGCCGGTGCGCACGGTCGTCCTGCTCGCGGCGTCGAACGTCTTCATGACGTTCGCGTGGTACGGCCACCTGCGCACGCTCGAGACGCGGCCGTGGATCGTCGCCGCGCTCGTCAGCTGGGGCATCGCGCTCTTCGAGTACCTGCTCCAGGTGCCCGGCAACCGGATCGGCTACGCGAGCGGGATGACGCTCGCGCAGCTGAAGATCGTCCAGGAAGTGATCACGCTCGTCGTCTTCGTTCCGTTCGCGTTCGTCTTCATGCGCCAGCCGCTCAAGCTCGACTTCCTGTGGGCGGCGCTGTGCATCGTCGGCGCGGTCTACTTCGTCTTTCGCGGCAGATGAGCGAAGAGCGACCGCTCGGGCGCTTCGGCCACATCGCGATCGAAGGGCCGATCGGCGCCGGCAAGACGACCCTCGCGCGCCTGCTCGCCGAGCGCATCGGCGCCGAGCTGCTGCTCGAGCAGCCCGGCGAGAACCCGTTCCTCGCCCGCTTCTACGAGGACCGCACCGGCTACGCGTTCCAGACGCAGCTCTTCTTTCTCTTCCAGCGCGAGCGCCAGGTGCGTGCGCTCGCGCAGCCGAGCATGTTCGCGCAGACGACGGTGAGCGACTTCATGTTCGCCAAGGACGCGATCTTCGCGCGCCTCAACCTGAGCGACGAGGAGTACCGCCTGTACGCGCAGATGCACCAGCCGATCGCCGCGCAGCTGCGCGAGCCCGACCTGGTCGTCCGCCTGCAGGCCGACGTGCAGACGCTGCTCGCCCGCGTCCGCCGCCGCGGCGTCGCGATGGAGCAGGGCATCGACGTCCAGTACCTGCAACGCCTCGGCGACGGCTACGCTGAGTTCTTCGCTTCGTACGACGGCGCCCCGGTGTTCGTCGTCGACACCGAGCGGTTCCAGCCGCTCGACCGCGAATCCGACCTCGACCAGCTCGTGCGTGCGCTCGAGGCCTTCGAGGGCCGCCACGGCGCGCTCGGCACGCCGGTCGACATCGCGTTCGATTGACGGCCGCGCGGCGCGCGGTCGCGGCTACGGCTTGCCGACGACGCTGCCGATGCGCACGGCGACGCCGGTCGCTCCGGGCGCGACGCCGGTCGTCTCGCCGGCGAGATCGCCCGGCTGCGCGATCGCGGTGCCGCTCTTGCTGATGCGCGCGCCGACCGTCACCTGCGTCGCGCTCGACAGCTTCGCCGCCGGCGACATCGCCATGCTGTCGTCGAGCGTGAACGACAGCGGCAGGTCGCGGACGGTCTTCCTCAGCACCGCGAGCGGCATTCGCCCGCCGGCGGGCCTGGCGAAGACGAAGACCGCGTCGTCGGGCGAGGCTTGCGCGGCGAGCGCCGGATCGAGCGTGACGACGCCGCTGACGGCGCCCGCGTTCGCTGCGCTCTTGCCGGGGGCGGTCGTCGTTGCGGTCGGCGCACGCGCCGCGACCGCGGCGCTCGCCGACGCCGCGGCAGGCAGCGCAGTGCCCGCCGCGGTCGCGCGCTCGCGCGCGTCGGCGATGCTCGAGCGGATCCGCTCGGCGAACTCGCTTCCCGGTGGCAGCAGGTCGACGATCGTCTGCCAGTCGGCGATCGCCTTGACGTAGTCGCCGCGCTCGAATGCCAACGTGCCGGAGAGCGCGAGCGCCTTCGGATGCTTGGGATCGAGCGCGAGCGCGCGATCGATGAGCGCGATCGTCTGCGGATTGTTCGTCGTGCCCTTGGTCGCCGCCACGGTGTCGGCGTAGTCGGCGAGGATCTGCGCGTTGTCGGGAACGAGCTCGACCGCCTTCGCGTACGCCGGCAGCGCCTGCTCGAAGCGGCCGAGCACGGTGTACGAGCGCGCGAGCATCACCCAGCCCTTGGCGTCGTTCGGATTCTTCTCGAGGCGGGCGGCGAGCTGGTCGACCATCGCCTGGATCTGCTGCATGCCGATCTCGCCGTTGGCGGCCGACGCGGCGG
>DASSRF010000132.1:0-2141 GCA_035701945.1 Caldimonas sp.
CGTGCCGACGACCTTGGCGGCGCCGAGCCAGCCGCCGCCGGCGCTGCCGGCGGCGCCGGCCTGCGCGGCGAGGAACGGGACGAGCGCGAGGATCGGGATCGCCGCGATGTCCTGCAGCAGCGCGACGCTGAGGATGCTCTCGCCCGCGGTCGTCGCGAGGATGTTGCGCTCGGCGAGGACGCCGAGGCCGATCGCCGTCGACGACATCGCGAGGCCGAGCGCGGCGACGACGGCGAGCCGCCAGTCGATGCCGAACGCGAGCGCGGCGAGCGCGAGCAGCAGCGCCGAGCCGAACAGCTGCACGCTGCCCCAGCCGAAGATCGGCTTTCTGAGCGCCCACAGCCGCTGCGGCTCGAGCTCGAGGCCGACGAGAAAGAGCATCAGCACGACGCCGAACTCGGCGAACTGCAGCATGTCCTCGGGGCGGGTGACGAGCTTCAGCCCCCACGGCCCGATCAGGATGCCGGCGGCGAGGTAGCCGATGATCGAGCCGAGCCCGGCGAAGCGCGCGAGCGGCACGGCGAGGACGGCGGCGGCGAGGTAGACGAGGCTCGCGCTCAGCCAGGCGCTGTGCTCCATCTCAGACCGGCTCCATCGAGCGATCGACGGGGCGCGCGGTCTCGGGGACGCGGCACTCGACGCAGTCCTCGACGAACGCCATCTCCGGCCAGTCCGGATACGTCGCCAGGTGCTCGGCGTAGCTGCGCGCGTGGGTCGCGAGCTCGGCGTCGCTCGCGCGGTGCGCGCCGTGCAGCACGTGCGGCGGCAGGAAGCGCATCCCGCACAGCGCGGCGGTCTGCTCGTACGGCGGCAGGAACGCGTCGAAGAAGTAGCGGTTGTAGCCCTCGGGACGGTACGAGTCCTCGGCGCCGCCGGTGCTCGCGACGAGCCAGACGTCCTTGCCGCGCAGCATCGTGCCGCCCGGGCCGTACGCCCAGCCGAACGCGAGCACGTCGTCGCACCAGAGCTTCATCAGCGGCGGCATCCCGTACCAGCGGATCGGGTGCTGCCAGACGACGAGCCGCGCGGCGGCGAGCGCCGCCTGCTCGGCGTCGACGTCGATCAGGTAGTCGGGATAGAGCGCGTACAGGTCGCGCACGGCGACGCGGCCGCTGCCGCCCTGCTGCAGCGCGAGCGCCGCTTCGAGCAGACGGCGGTTCGCGCGCGATTGCTCGAGCTCGGGATGGGCGACGAGGACGAGGATCTCGGCCTGCGCCGCATCGGCGCTCGCTGCTGGTTCGCTGTCTGCCATTGGTGCAAGTCGGTAGCAAGGAAGCGCTCGCGCGGCCGAGGCTCGCGCGAGCGCCGGCGCTAACATACCCGCAAAACGAGAAGGGAGTGCCGCATGCCGGTGATCGTGGTCGCGAACCCGAAAGGCGGCGTCGGCAAGACGACGCTGTCGACCAACCTTGCGGGCTACCTCGCCTCGCGCGGCCACGCGGTGATGCTCGGCGACGTCGACCGGCAGCAGTCGTCGAAGACGTGGCTGGCGCTGCGCCCCGCCGGGCTGCCGAAGATCGCGAGCTGGGAGGTCAGCCGCGACGAGATCGTGCGGCCGCCCAAGGGCACGACGCACATCGTCCTCGACACGCCGGCCGGCCTCCATGGCAAGCGCCTCGACGAGGTGATGAAGCTCGCCGACAAGGTGCTGATCCCGCTCCAGCCGAGCATCTTCGACATCCACGCGACGCACGCCTTCATCACCGACCTCGTCGCGCGCCGGCGCAGCGACCGCGTCCAGGCGGCGGTGGTCGGCATGCGCACGCGCGAGGGGACGATCTCGACCGACCAGCTGCGCAATTTCCTCGACGGCGTCAGCGTCCCCTTGCTCGGGTTCCTGCGCGACACGCAGAATTACGTCCATCTCGCCGCGCACGGGCTGACGCTCTGGGACGTCGCCTCGACGCGGTTCCAGGGCGACCGCGAGCAGTGGGAGCCGATCATCACGTGGGTCAACTAGGGCAGCCCCGAATGAAGCGCTACGCGAAGCTCGCCGAGCTCGAACGCGACGTCGGCGGCGATGCCGCGGTCAGCGACTGGATCGAGATCACGCAACGCCGCATCGATCTCTTCGCTGACGCGACCGGCGACCACCAGTGGATCCACGTTGACCCGGAACGGGCCGCGGCCGGACCGTTCGG
>DASSRF010000133.1:0-5811 GCA_035701945.1 Caldimonas sp.
CCGCAGCGTAGTGCTCGAGCATCCCGTTCCAGCCGTTCGGCGAGCCGAACGCTTCGCGCATCGCGAGCGCGTCGGCGCCGTACGCATCGAGGCCGCGGTGCTCGAGGTCGACCCGCGTCGTGCGCTCGTCGATCGCGGTGAAGCGGACGTCGACCTCGGTGTGCAGCGTCGGGTCGAACTTGAACTGCGCGTTCAGCTGCCAGACGAGGACGACGCGGCGCTCGGGCTCCCAGACGAGGACGCGTCCCCATGCGCACTCGACGCCGTCGACGCCGCGCTCGTACCAGCGGCCGCCGGGGCGCGGCTCGATGACCACCGCCGCGCAGTCGGCGTCGCCGATGTGGTGCGACGCCATCGGCCACCACGACTCGATCCGCGCCGTGAAGACCTCGAACGCGATCGCGATCGGTGCGGCGACGGTGACGGACTTGCGGACTGCGTTCTCGGCGGCGCTTGCGAGCGTGGGGTTCATCGCTTCTCCTTCGGGGAATGGGCGGCACTGCGTGCCAGGGCTTCGGCGTGGGCCTTGAAGCGGGCGAGCCCGACGTCCCACAGGCTGTCGATGAAGTCGCGCATCGTCGCGATGCCGTCGGTGTCGGGCCGATAGAGGTTGCGCGTGCCGACCGACTCGCGCTGCACGAGCCCGGCGTCGGCGAGGACCTTGAGGTGCTGCGACACCGCCGGTCGGCTCACCGGCAGCCGCTCGGCGACCTCGGCGACCGAGAGCGGCGAGCGCGCGATCAGCGTGAAGACGGCGAGCCGCGTCGGGTCGCCGAGCGCGGCGAAGCGGCGGGCCTGGGCGAGCGAAGCGCGGGGTGACGTCATGGATAGCGGTTGCTTACCGTAAGCATAACCTTACCAAACGAACAACGTCAACCGCGACGCAATGGCTTGACGTCCGAGGTCATCGATTCGCGGCGGCGGCGCGCCTACCGTTCACCCGTCCCACCACCAAAGGAGCACCGCCATGCCGGACCCCACCTCGCTCGCCGCCCGCTACCTCGACGCCTGGAACGAAGCCGACGCCGACCGCCGCGCGCGGCTGCTGCGCGAGCACTGGGCCGACGACGCCCGCTATGTCGATCCGCTGATGCGCGGCGAAGGCCTCGAGCAGATCGACGCACTCATCGCCGCGGTGCACGCGCGCTTTCCCGGCTTTCGCTTCGCGCTCGCCGACGGCGCCGACGGTCACGGCGACCACGTCCGCTTCTCGTGGTCGCTCGGCCCCGCGGGCGGCGAGGCGCCGATCGCCGGCAGCGACGTCGTCGAGCTGCGCGACGGCAGGATCGCGCGCGTGATCGGCTTTCTCGACCGCGTTCCCGCGACCGCGTGACCGCGAATGCGCCGCCGCTGCGGCGGCGCGTCAACGCGCGCCGTCGTCGCTCGCGGCGAGCGCCGCGTGCAGCGCGGCCGCGGTCGCCGCGTCGGCGGGGAAGAACGACTCGAGCGCGAGCTCGGCGAGCGTGATGTCGACCGGCGTGCCGAACACCGTCGTCGTGCTGATGAACGAGAGCGTGCCGAGCCGCGTCTCGACGACGAGCGGAACGACGAGCGTCGGCTCGCCCGGCGCACCTGCGCGCCCGTGCGCCGACCCGCCGCCGCCGAGCGATGCGAGCTCGTCGGCGAGCGCGCGCAGCGCGTCGTCGCCGCTGGCGGCGACCTGCTCGCCGAGGCGGTCGAGCCGGTGCGCGCGCCACGCCGCGAAGTTGACGATCCGCGGCGCGATGCCGCGTGGGTCGAGCGCGAGTCGAAGCGCGTTGACCGGCGGAGCGAGCAGTGCCGGATCGACGCCTTCGAGCAGCAGCGCGACGGCGCGGTTCTGGACGACGACGTTCCAGCGGCGGTCGACGGCGAGCGCGGGGAACGGCTCGTGCGCGCGCAGCACGCGCTCGACGACGCCGCGCGCGGCCGCCATCGCCGGATCGTCGAGCTGCCGCGCCGCGAACATCGGCGCGAATCCGGCCGCGGTCAGCAGGCCGTTGCGCTCGCGCAGAGGAACGTCGAGGCGGCGCGCGAGGCGCAGCACCATCTCGCGGCTCGGCGCGGCACGGCCGGTCTCGACGCAGCTGAGGTGGCGCGTCGAGACGTCGGCGGCGAGCGCGAGCTCGAGCTGGCTGAGGCGGCGGCGCATCCGCCAGTGGCGCAGCTGCGCGCCGACGGAAGCGGCGGAAGGAGCGGTCATCGCGGCAAGATAGCGCGTCGCGTCGCGGCCGCCATGACGTGCGACGTCATGGCTGCGCCCGGCGACTCGCCGCGCGGGCGAGGCAGCGCGCGTAGCGCTCGTCGACGCGGCGCGCGAACCATTCGGTCGTCAGCGGTCGCGTGATCTTCGGGCTGCGCAGCTCGATCTTCGGCACGATCGCGTGCGGCAGCGGCCGCCTTCCGGTCTGCTCGGCGAGCTCGAAGACGCGCGTGTAGAGCGGCGTCTTCTCGAGGTCGATGCGGTCCTCGAGCTCGAGCGCGCGGCGGATCGCGGCGTCGTCGATCGAAAGGCGCGGCGCGAGCGTGCGGACCGCCGTCTCGGTGCGGCCGACGCTGCCGTCGCCGGGGACGAGGTCGCCGTCGAGGTCGAGCGGCCTTCCCGAGGCGACGCTCACCGCCTGCTGGAACGCGGCGTTGCGGCTCGCGTAGCGCCCGGCGTTGAAGTCGGCGAAGCGAAAGATCGGCTGGTCGACGGCGAGCGGGTAGTCGAGCAGGTGGGCGATCCCGAAGTAGAGCCCGCCCCGGCGCGAGAAGACCTCGTCGCGCAGCGTTCCGGTCATCCGGTACGGATACGGCCGCGCCTGCACCTGCTTCTCGGCGAACGCGATGCCGACCTGCATCGGGCCGCCGGTCCGCACCGGGTTGAATCCGGCGAGCAGGCGCTGGCCGAGCGGCACCTGCGCGATGAAGTCCTCGAAGACGTCGCTCAGCTCCTTCTCGGTGCGCGCGGCGTCGATGCGCTCGCCCCACGTGCGGCTGTCGGGCGAGCGCAATCCGAGCGCGGCGTCGACGAGGAGCCGGGGGACGCCGGCGCGGTCGGCGCGGCGGTCGATCTCGTCGCGCGCGATGCGACCGAGGCCGGGCACCGTCGGGTCGGCGCGGTACGTCGACTCCTGCTCGACGACCGCGAGCACGGCGCACGCGTGCTCGTTGGTCGGCGCGATGCCGAGCGCCGCGAACGCGGCGGTGATGTCGAGCGCCCAGCCCGGCCGGTCGGCGACGCTCGCCGGCACCAGCGACGCGATCCGCGCACGGACGTCCTCGGGGCGCTCGGGCGCGCGCGTCGCGGGCGTGCCGCAGCCGGCGAGCACGGCGATGGCGATCGTCAGCAAAAGGGCGCGAACGGCACCGTGCATCCGGCCGAGGGTAGCGCGATCGCGCGAAACGAGAACGGTTCGACGCGGGCGACCCCGGAGCGCACCGGCGGCATCGCGAGTGCGCGCCGCTGCGTCGATGATCCCGCGATGGACAGCGCGCACGCAGCCCTGGACGACGACGACGACCGGCCGCCGTGGCGCGAGCGGCTGCTCGACGTTCCCGACGACGTGCCGAAGACCGCCTGGCTCGCCCGGATCGCGCTGCTCGCGGCCATCGCGCTCTGGGGCACGAGCGTCGTCTTCGGCCGCATGAGCGATCCAGCCGGCGTCCTCCACCTCACGGTGATCCTGTTCCACGAAGCCGGCCACGTCTTCTTCGCGCCGTTCGGCGAGACGCTGCGCGTCGCCGGCGGCACGCTCGGCCAGCTGCTCGTCCCGATGGCTTGCGGCGTCGCGCTGCACCGGCGCGGCGACAACTTCGGCGCCGCGATCGCAGCGGCGTGGCTCGCGCTCAGCCTGATCGACGCGTCGGTCTACGCGTACGACGCCGCCGATCCGGTGCTGCCGCTGATCGGCGGCGGCACCGGCGCCGACAGCTTCCACGATTTCGTCTTCCTCTTCGATCGCTTCGGCCAGCTCGCGCACGCGCGCGGCTGGGCGGTGCTGATGAAGGTCGTCGGCGGCGTCTTGCTTTCGGCGTCGCTCGCTTGGGCGGCGGTGTTGCTCTTCCTGCAGAGCGAGCGGCTCGCCGCGCGCTGAAGCGCTTCAACGCTCGCTCTGGCATCCCGTCGGCAACTGCGTCGTGCGCACGCCGACGCCGCCCGCGCAGTGCCAGGTGACGCTGCCGTCGGCGTTCTCGTCGGGCGTGAAGACGAGCTGGCCCTGCGGCGTGTCGACCGTCAGCGTCATCGTCTCGCTGTCGAGCGAGAGCTGCGAGCCGTCGGCGAGCGTCGCCGCGACACCCGCCGCCTCGAGCGACGCGGGCACCTCCTTCTTCTCGACGTAGTACGCCGCCAGCGCGCGGCGCGCCGCCTCGCTGCTCTGGTAGGCGAACGTCAGCCGTGCCTTCGCTTCGAAGTCGCGGTACGCCGGGAGCGCGATCGCGAGCGCGATCGCGACGATCGCGAGGACGACGACGATCCCGACCGGCCCGCCGCCGCGGCCGACGTACGGCGTGAAGAGCGCGAACAGGTAGGCGAAGCCGTTGCGCCCCGGCGGCTCGACGTCGGGATGGAGGATCCGGGCGACGCGCTTGGTGAGCCACGGATAGCCGCTCGTCAGCTCGTGGTACGACATCCAGAAGCCGCGCCCGAGCGAGGCCTGTGCGACGTACGCCGCGAGGTCGACCGCCTGCCAGCGCTCGTGGCCGGCGGCGAGCGCGACCATCGCGCGCGCCGCCGACTCCGGCGACTCGCAGCAGGCGCGGCCGTGGCGGTCGCACGTCGACTCCTTGGCCCGCGAGTACGCCGCGCCGAGCAGCGGCAGCCAGAGCACCGGCGCACGCCAGAGCTTGCCGGTGAGGTGGTTCATGCGGACGTGGCCGAGCTCGTGGCCGATGTAGAAGTTGATGCCGTCGGGATGCGCCTGCATCGCGTCGACGACGTCCGAGAGCAGGACGACGTAGTTGCGGCCGAGGAAGCGCGTCGCGAACGCGTTCAGCACGCCGCCGCCCTGCAGCAGGTACGCCTCGGGCTTGTCGCGGTCGAGGCCGAGCGTCGCGCAGCACGCGTCGAACCGGTCGCGCAGGTCGGGAAGCTGCTGCGCCGACAGCAGCACGCCGTTGCCGCGCAGCCAGGAGATCAGCGCCGAGTGCGCGAACAGGTAGAAGACGAAGCCGAGCAGCAGGTAGACGAGCGCGATCCCGAACGTGCCGACGACGAGGACGAGCCAGCCGATCAGGCCGAGGACGAGCGTGATCGTGCCGAGCGTTCGCTCGCGCGGATGGACGAGTGGATCGTGCACGTGCTCTCCCTGCTCTCCCGCCGCCGCTGTGGCCCGCAGCGCTCGCGGTGTACTGTATGCGCCTGGCGATGCGGGAGAAGCAACCATGAGGATCGCGATCGTCGGCGGCGGCCACGGCGCCTATGCGGCCGCTGCCGACCTCGCCGCCGCGGGACACGAGGTCGCGCTCTGGCGGCGCGACGGCGAAGCGCTGCGCGCGCTCGGCGCGCGACCGTCGATCGTCCTCAAGGACGCTACCGGCGCGCGCGAGGTCGCGATCGCCGCCGCGACCGCCGACCTCGGCGCGGCGGTGCGAGGTGCCGAGCTGATCGTCGTTCCGCTGCCCGCGACCGCGCAGGACGACGTCGCTCGCGCGCTCGCGCCTCATCTCGCCGACGGCCAGGTCGTCTTCCTGCCGCCCGGCAGCTTCGGCAGCTTCGCGATGGCGCAAGTCGTCCGCGCGGCAGGAAGCCGCGCGCGCGTCGCCTGGGCCGAGACCGGGACGTTGCCGTACCTGGCGAGGAAGCACGGTCCGCGCGAAGTCAACGTCAGCGCGCGCGCGGTGCGCCTG
>DASSRF010000134.1:0-3403 GCA_035701945.1 Caldimonas sp.
CGCCCCGGCGTAGAAGCGGACGCGCGGCTCGCCGGCGACGAACGGGCTGTCGGCGAAGCGATCGTCCTCGAGCGCGTCGGGCACCTGCAGGACCGCGTTGTCGAGGATCGTGTGCGCACAGAACGCGGTCTCGCGCGGCGACTCGTTGAAGTCGATGCCATGGTGCGACTTGTAGAACTGGCGATCGGTGTCGATCAGGCTGACGATCGCGATCGGCACGTCGAACAGCTCGGCGGCGATCCGCGTGTAGCGGTCGAAGCGCTCCTCGGGCGGCGTGTCGAGCAGGTGCAGCGCGTGCACCGCCTGCAGCCGCTGCTCCTCGTTCTCGGGCAGCGGCGCCGGCCGCCAGCGCAGCGACTCGCGCAGCACCCAGCTCTGCATGCGGGTGCGCGCGTACGTCTCCTTGAACGGCCAGAGCAGCCAGTCGGTGACTCCGGCGCGCACGCCCGCGTCGGCGTCCATCTCGTCCTGGCGCGCCGCGACGACGACGATCGCCGGCGGCGTCGGGTCCGACGCGGTGCGCGCGCGGATCGTGCGGCAGAGGTCGAGCGCGTCGTGGCCGGCGAAGCGCCGCTGCACGATGACGACCGCGGGGCGCTCCTCGGTCACCATGCGCAGGAGCGCGTGGACGTCGGACGCGACGAGGAGCGGGCTGCCGTCGGCGGCGATCGCCGCCTTCAGGACGCGCGCCGGCTCGGGGTCGGTCGCGATCAGCGCGGTGCGGTCGGTGGGCGCGGGAAGCGGCCGCGGCTGCAGCGCCGGCGCGGCGTCGCGCGCGTCCCTGGCGGCGACGTCGCGCTCGAGCTCGATCGTCAGACCCTCGGCGGCGGCGAACACCTCGACGCCGCTGCCTTCGGCGCGCTGCCGTGCCATCGCGACGAGCTCGTCGACCGCGGCGTCGTCGCGCATCGGGTCGTGGTGGTAGAGCGCGAGCCTGCGGACGTCCTGCGCGATCGCGAGGTCGACCGCGAACTCGACCGGGCTGTGGCCCCAGCCGAGGTGGCGCTCGTACTCGGCGAGCGTGAACTGGCCGTCGTGGATCAGCAGGTCGGCGCCGGCGACGAACGACGCGTAGTGGCACTCGTCGGCGCTCTTCGGCGGCCGCTCGCCGCGCGCGAGCGCGGGCGAGTGCGGCTCGTGGTCGGTGGCGTAGACGACCGAAGCGCCGTCGGCCTCGATCCGGTAGCCGAGCGTGAGCGCCGGATGATTCATGTAATGCGCGGTGACGCGCACGTCGTCGATCTCGATCGAGCCTTCGCCGAGGTCGTGGTAGCGCACCTTCGCGGCGAACTGCTCGATCGTGATCGGGAAGTACGTGTACTGCATCTGCCCGGCGAGCGTCTCGCGGATCGACGGCCCGAGGCCGCGCGGGCCGTAGATGTCCCACTCGAACGCCGGATCGAAGAGCGGCGCGAGAAACGGCAAGCCCTGGATGTGGTCCCAGTGGGTGTGGCCGATGAAGACGTGGCCGCGCCTGGGGCCGTCGGGCTCGGCGAGCAGCGCCTGGCCGAAGCCGTGCGCGCCGGTGCCGCAGTCGAGCAGGATCAGCGTTCCGCCCGCGCTCCTCACCTCGACGCACGAGGTGTTGCCGCCGTAGCGCACGGTGCCGGGGCCGGGCTTCGGGATCGATCCGCGCGTGCCCCAGAAGCGAATCCGCATGTGCTTCCCCTTGGCAGGGGCGGCCCGATCCGGCACCCCCGGGCGAGCACCGTAGCACGCTTCCCGAGCGGGCTCAATGGCGCGACCGGGGAGCCCTTGCGGCTCCCCGCGCACGCGCGAAACGCTATTCGATGGTCTGCTCGGCAGCGCCGCGCCAGAGCCCGGCGCGTTCGACCATCGCGAGCGTGCGCGCGAGGACGTCGCGGCGATACGCGGCGACGTCGCGGCCGGCGTAGTCGTAGAAGCCGCTGCCGGTCTTCAGGCCCAGCTGGTTGGCTGCCATGTGCGCGCCGACGATCGCCGGCGCGGCGTAGCGCGCGGCGTCGACCGATGCCGACATCTCGCGGCTCGCGTGGTGCAGGATGTCGACGCCGCCGACGTCGATGAACTCGACGACGCCGAGCGCCGCGAAACGCAGGCCGAGGCCGAAGCGCGTCGCCTTGTCGATCTCCTCGGCGCTCGCTGCGCCCTCCTCGACCATCCGCGCCGCCTCGTTCATGACGAGCGCCTGCAGCCGCGGAACGATGTAGCCGGGAGTCGGCCCGCAGACGATCGGCACCTTGCCGATCGACTCGAGCAGCGCCTTCGTCGTCGCGAGCGTCGCTGCGGACGTGCCCGGATGCGTGCTCAGCTCGACGACCGGAATCACGTACGCCGGGTTCAGCCAGTGCATGTTGAGGAAACGCTCCGGCCGAGCGACGTGAGCGGCGAGCTCGGTGACGAGGATGCTGCTCGTCGTCGACGTCACGATCGCGTCGGCGCTGCACTCGGCACCGATCTGCGCGAACGCCTCGCGCTTGGCGTCGACGCGCTCGGGAACGCCTTCGAAGACGATCGCGGCGGCGGCGAGCGCAGCCGCTGCGCCGGCGGCGTCGACGAAGTCGATGCGCGCGCCGATCGCGTCGATCCGCGCACGGTCGACCGCGCCGAGCTCGGCGAGGCTCCCGAGGCTCGCGTCGATCTCGGCACGCGCGTCGGCGCGCAGCGCCTGCCAGTCGGCGGCGCTGCGCCGCTTCAAGTCGACGACGGCGATCCGGTGCCCGGCCCAAGCGAACGCGATCGCGATGCCGCGGCCCATCCGGCCGGCGCCGACCGCGACCAGGCGCGGCGCCGCGGCGGCGCGCTCAGTCGTCGCCATCGTGCAGGCGCGCACGCAGCGCCGCCGGCGAGAGCGCGGCGAGGCCGAGCGCCTCGAGCGTTCGCGCGCCGCGCCTGAGGTCGCGGCCGAGGATCGCGCCGAGCACCGCGAGCAGCCCTTCGGCGAGCGGCGCGTCGACGCCGGCCCAGCGCGCGACCGACGCGAGCAGCGCGAGCCCCATCTCGCCGTCCTCGCGGACGTAGCGGTGCGTGTGCAGGTCGATGTGCTCGCGCCAGTCGCCGGACTGCACGAGCCGGCGGTGCGCGTCGCCGTACATCCAGCGGTCGTTGGCGTAGTGGTCGGCGAGCGGATAGTGCGGCGGCCCGTGGCCGAGCGCCTCGCGCACCGCGATCCGCTCGACGTCGAGCCGGTCGGTCACCGAGCGCACCGCGGGCTGCGTGCCCTCGGCGTGGATGTCCCAGCGATCGAAGTGCTCGAGCGGCGCCGCGTTCATGACGACGAGCGGCGTGTGGATGATCGGCCCCGCATTCATCAGCGCCCCCGAGAGCGCGTCGCCGCACGGATGCACGCTCGGGAACGCGCGCCGGATGACGGCGATCGCGCGCTCGCCGTCCTTCGCGGGATAGACGCCGGTCGGCAGGCGCA
>DASSRF010000135.1:0-2277 GCA_035701945.1 Caldimonas sp.
GTCTTGCCGTTCGTTCCGGTGACGGCGACGACGTCCAGCCGCGCGCTCGGCGCACCGAGGAAGCGGCTCGCGACGTCGCCGGCCGCCGCCTTGAGCCCGTGCAGCGCGCCGACGCGCGGCTCGCGCTCGAAATCGAACCCCTCGACGCCGTCGGCCTCGACGAGGCACGCGCTCGCGCCGGCGGCGAGCGCGGCGCCGACGTAGCGGCGGCCGTCGGACGCGCGCCCCGGCCAGGCGACGAACGCGTCCCCGGGCGTGACGCTCCGGCTGTCGCTGACGAGCGCGCGCGCGCCGCGCAGCATCAGCCACGCGTGCGCCGCTTCGCGCGACTCGAGCCGGGCCATGCCGGGTGCGGCCGCATCCGCCACTAGAAGCTCTCCTCCTCGGCCGGGATCTCGTGCGAGACGATCTGCGGCTTGACGTCGAGGTCGGGCTGCACGCCCATCATCCTGAGCGTCTGCTGCACGACCTCGCTGAAGACCGGCGCCGCGACGTCGCCGCCGAAGTACTTGCCGGCGCTCGGCTCGTCGACCATCACCGCGACGATGATGCGCGGGTGCGCGATCGGCGCCATGCCGACGAACCAGGCGCGATACTTCTTGGTCGCGTAGCTCGCGCCTTCCTGCTTGTACGCGGTGCCGCTCTTGCCGCCGACCGAGTAGCCCATGACCTGCGCCTTCGGCGCGGTGCCGCCGGGCAGCGTGACGAGGTGCAGCATGTCGCGCACCGTCGCTGCCGTCTTCGGCGAGAGGACGCGGATCCCCGAGACCGGCGTCGCCGGCGCGGCGCCGATCGGCCGCGTCAGCGTCACCGGGATCAGCTCGCCGTCGTGCGCGAAGACGGTGTACGCGTGCGCGATCTGGAACAGCGACGCCGACAGGCCGTAGCCGTAGCTCATCGTCGCCTGCTCGATCGGCCGCCAGCTCTTGTACGGGCGCAGCCTGCCGCTGACGACGCCGGGAAAGCCGAGCTGCGGCTTCTGGCCGAAGCCGACCGCGCTGTAGAGCTCCCACATCTCGCGCGGCGAGAACGTCATCGCCATCTTCACCGCGCCGACGTTGCTCGACTTCTGGATCACCTCGGTGACGGTGAGGTTGCCGTGCGGATGCGAGTCGGTGATCGTCGAGCCGGTGAGCGTCATCTTGCCCGGCGCGGTCTGGATCACGGTCTGCGGCGTGACGCGGCCGGTCTCGAGCGCCCACGCGGCGATGAACGGCTTCATCGTCGATCCGGGCTCGAAGGTGTCGGTGAGCGCGCGGTTGCGCAGCTGCGCGCCGCTCAGGTTCCTGCGGTCGGCGGGCGCGTAGCTCGGGTAGTTGGCGAGCGCGAGCACCTCGCCGGTCTGCGCGTCGAGGACGACGACGCTGCCTGCCTTCGCCTTGTTCGCGGTGACCGCGTCGCGGATCCGCTGGTACGCGAAGAACTGCACCTTCGAGTCGATCGCGAGGCCGATGTCCTCGCCGGCGACCGGAGCGACGCTGTCGCCGACGTCCTCGACGACCCGGCCGAGGCGGTCCTTGATGACCCGGCGGGTGCCGTCCTTGCCGGCGAGCTCCTTCTCGAACGCGAGCTCGATGCCTTCCTGGCCGCGCTCCTCGACGTTGGTGAAGCCGACGACGTGCGCCGCCGCCTCGCCTTCTGGGTACTTGCGCTTGTACTCGCGGACCTCGTGGATGCCCTTGATGCCGAGCGCGCGCACCGACTTCGCGACCGGGTCGTCGACCTGACGGCGCAGCCAGACGAAGTTGGGGTTGTCGTTGAGCCGGCTCTCGAGCTGCGCGCTCGTCATGCCGAGCAGCGTCGCGAGCCGGGCGCGGCTCGCGGCGTCGCCCTCGAGGTCCTTCGGGATCGCCCAGATCGAGGGTGCCGGAACGCTCGCCGCGAGGATGAGGCCGTTGCGGTCGACGATGCGGCCGCGGTTGGCCGGCAGCTCGATCGTGTGCGCGTAGCGGATCTCGCCCTGCTTCAGGAAGAACGACGCGTCGATGATCTGCACGTAGACCGCGCGGCCGAGCAGGAGCGCGAAGCCGAGGCCGACGAGCGCGACGAGCAGCTTCGAGCGCCACGGCGGCGTCGGCGCCGCGAGCAGCGGGCTCGTCGAGTAGTTGACGCTGCGAACGCTCGCGGGCGGCCGCGACTTGGCGGCGTTCTTCTTCGCGAATCCGTCGTTCATGGCGTCGTCCCGGCCGCCGCTGCCGACGCCGCCGCCGGCAGCTCGACGTAGTACGTCACCGCGGGGGTCGCTGCGCGCATCGCGAGGCGGTCGCGCGCGGTGCG
>DASSRF010000136.1:0-3378 GCA_035701945.1 Caldimonas sp.
GAGGGCCTCGAGGTGCCGTGCAGAGTCGGCTGCACCGACCCGGAGCGCGCGACGCCGCAGTCGCTGCGCGTCACGATCCGGCTCCATTGCCCTTCGCTGCGCGACGCCGCGCTCGCCGACGATCTCGAGCGCACGGTCGACTACCGGCTCGCCGGCGAGCTGATCGACGCCGTCCAGGGCCGCGAGTTCCTGCTCATCGAGCGCGTCGCCGAGACGCTCGCCGAGGTCGCGCTGCAGAACGCGCTGATCGAGCGCGTCACCGTGACGGTGCGCAAGCGCCCGCCGGTGCAGGGGCTCGAATGGGCCGGCGTCGAGATCACGCGCGACCGCGCCCCGGCCAGGCCCTAGCGTGAAGGTCGTCAGCAACACCGCCGTGTCGCTCGACGGCCGCATCAACACCCGGGAGCGGCGCTTCACCTTCTTCGGCAGCGCGCGCGACCACGCGCGGATGAGCACGCTGCGCGCAAGCGCCGATGCGGTCCTCGTCGGCGGCGCGACGTTTCGCAACTGGCCGCACCCGGCGCTGCCCGACGCCGGCGAGCGCGCCGGCTGGACGAAGCGGCCGTGGAACGTCGTCCTGACGCGCTCGCTCGACGTCCCGCTCGACACCGACTTCGTTCGCGAGTCCGCGATCCGACCGCTCTTCGTCACCCGAGCCGCGGCAGTGCGCGGGCGCGAGCTCCCCGCCGAGGTCGAGGCGTGGCCGGGCGAAGGCGACCCGCCGGTGCCGTGGATCGTCGAGCGCATCGCTGCGCGCGGCGTCGAGACGCTGCTCGTCGAAGGCGGCGGCGATCTCGTCTTCCAGTTCCTCGCCGCCGACGCGCTCGACGAGATGCACGTGACGCTCTGCCCGATCGTCGTCGGCGGCGACGCGCCGAGCCTCGCCGACGGCATCGGCTTCGACCGCGACGACGTCCGTCGCCTCGAGCTCGTCGCGAGCGAGGTCGAGGGCGACGAGATCTTCCTCCACTACCGCGTCCTGCGCGGCGCGACGCGATGACGATCGCGATCCGCCGCGCCCGCGTCGACGACGCTGCCGCGATGGCGCGGCTGATGGGCGATCCCCAGGTCTACCCCGGGCTGATGCAGATGCCTTATGCGAGCGAGGAGCTGCACCGCGCGCGCCTCGTCGAGAGTCTCGCGCCCGGCAAGCCCGACGTGCTGCTCGTCGCCGAGCGCGGCGGCGAAGTCGTCGGTTCGTGCGGGATGCATGCGGCGGGTCCGAGCCCGCGGCGCCGCCACGTCATGTCGCTCGGCATCTCGGTGCGCTCCGACGCGCAGGGGCAGGGCGTCGGCACCGCGCTGATGCAGGCGATGTGCGACATCGCCGACCGCTGGATCGGGCTGCTGCGCCTCGAGCTCAGCGTCTACGTCGACAACGAGCGCGCGATCGCGCTCTACCGCCGCTTCGGCTTCGAGATCGAAGGCCGCGCGCGCGGCTACGTGCTGCGCGACGGCGCGTACATCGACGCTTACCTGATGGCGCGCATCCATCCTGCGGCGCCGACGATCGCTCCGGCCGCGCCGGCGCCATGAGCTGGCTGCGCGCAGCGGTCGCGCTCGTGCTCGCGAGCGCGATCGGTCCGGCCTCGGCGCAGCAGCGCGTCTCGTTCCCGAGCCTCGACGGCCCCGGCAACGCGCCGGTCGTGCTGATCGGCTACTTCTTCCCGGCGCCCAGGACGAGCGCGCCGGCGCCTGCGATCGCGATGTTCCACGGCTGCGGCGGCGCGTACGACCGCACCGGCGCGCTCAACAAGCGCTTGCGCGACTACGCCGAGCTCTTCAACGGCCTCGGCATGCACGTCCTCGTCGTCGACTCGCTGACGCCGCGCTACGAAAAGGAGCTCTGCACCCAGCGCAACGGCAAGCGCCGCGTCACGCAGGCCAACCGCCGCCTCGACGCGCTCGGCGCGATCGACTACCTCGCCGAGCGCCCCGACGTCGACCCGAAGCGAATCGGCCTGATCGGCTGGTCGAACGGCGGCAGCACGGTCGTCTCGGCGACCAACCTGCGCCACCACGACGTCGCCGCCGCGGTCAACAAGCCGGCGTTCGCGATCGCGTTCTATCCCGGCTGCGAGGCGGACCTGAAGCGCGGCTACGAGTCGGCGGTGCCGCTCCTGATGCTGGTCGGCGAGGCCGACGACTGGACGCCTGCGAGGCCGTGCCTCGCGCTCGCGCGGTCGGCGGGCGAGCCCCGCCCGCAGGTCGTCGCCTACCCGGGCGCCTTTCACGGCTTCGATTCCGACGCGCCGCTGCGCGTGCGCAAGGACGTGCCGAACGGCGTCCACCCGGGGCAGGGCGTCCACGTCGGCGGCAACTCGGCCGCCTGGCGCGACTCCCGCGACCGGATCGTCCGCTTCGTCGGCGCCCATTGAGCTCCGGGCGAGCTAGCATGCAAGCGCCACTTCGGCCAAGGAATTCGCCATGATCGAACCCCGCGACCGCGTCGCCAACCCGGCGCTCCTCGTCGTCGACATGCAGAACGACTTCGTGCGCGTCGGCGCCGCGCTCGAGGTCGCCGATGCACGCGCGACGATCCCGGCCAACAAGGCGCTCATCGACTTCTTCCGCGCCAAGAAGCTCCCGGTCGTCTACACCAGGTTCATCACCTTCCCGGCGCCGGTGCTGCTCTGGGAGTGGTCGCCGCAGGCGCTGCCGCCGACCAAGTGCTGCTGGAAGGGACATCGCCGCTACTACCCCGACATCGGCCGCGAGGAGGAGTGCACCGCTGTCATCGACGAGCTCGCCCCGCTGCCCGGGGAGCACCAGATCGAGAAGTTCAACTACGGCGCGTTCTATTCGACGACGCTAGACCCCGTCCTGCGCTCGATGGGCGTCGAGTCGTGCGTCATCACCGGCACGGTGACGCAGATCTGCGTCGAAGAGACGGCGCGCCAGTCGTTCCACCACGGCTTTCGCACGACGCTCGTCCGCGACGCGGTCTCGTCGTTCGCGCCTGACCTGCACGCGGCGACGCTCAAGAACTTCGCGAGCAAGTTCGGCTGGGTCGAGGACAGCGCCGCGGTGATGCGACTGCTCGATTGATGGCGAGGCCGGCGGGGTCGGGCCCGCGCGGCGCCGCGCGCGCCGGGCACCGCCGCAACCCTGCGCTCGGCGCTGCGCGAAGCGCCGGCATCTGGGGCCTGCTCGTCGTCGGCACCGTCGTCGCCGGAGTCTTCGTCCCCGGCTTCGCGACGCCGACCAACCTCGGCAACGTGGTCACCCAGTCGGCCGCGCTCGGCCTCGTCGCGCTCGGCCAGACGTTCGTGATCGCCGCCGGCCTCATCGACCTGTCGGTCGGCCAGCTGCTCGGACTCACCGTCGTGCTGACGTGCGCGCTCAGCGACGGTCGCGGCGAGCTGCTGCTGCCGGTCG
>DASSRF010000137.1:0-4096 GCA_035701945.1 Caldimonas sp.
GCTGCGCGCGCTGGCGCGCCAGGACGTCGACGAAGCGGCGCAGCTGCGCGTCGGTGTCGCGCCGCGTCTCGTACATGTCGACGAGCTCCCGGACCTCGGCGAGCTTGAGGCCGAGCCGCTTGCCGCGCAGCGTCAGCGTCAGCCGCGCCCGGTCGCCGGCGCTGTAGACGCGGCTCCTGCCGACGCGCGCCGGCCTGAGCAGCCCGCAGTCCTCGTAGAAGCGGATCGCGCGCGTCGTCAGCCCGAACTCGCGCGCGAGCTCGCCGATCGAGAACGTCGGCGGCGCGGCGGCCTCCGGGCGTGGGCTTGTCCGATGCGCGACGGCGGCTCGGCCCATGACGAACTACACTCGAAGTTGACGTTTACGTAAGGTGCGCGAAGTCTAATGGAAGCGGCGCGATGAACGCTCTCGAGAGCCAGCTCGACTACTGTCTCGGCACCGCGACCCCGGAGCCCGGGCGGACGTTCGAGGTCGCGCCGGGCATCCTCTGGGCGCGCATGCGCCTGCCGTTCCGGCTCGACCACATCAACGTCTGGCTGCTGCGCGACGCCGTCGCCGAAGGCCCGGGCGAGCCGGCGCGCGAAGGCTGGAGCATCGTCGACTGCGGCATCGACAACGAGGCAACGCACGCCGCGTGGGAAGAGATCTTCGCGACCGCGCTCGGCGGCCTGCCGGTGCTGCGCGTCATCGTCACCCACATGCACCCCGACCACATCGGCTCGGCGAACTGGCTGTGCGAGCGGTGGGGAGCGCGCCTCTGGATCAGCGCGACCGACTACGGCGTCGCGCGGACGGCGACGCGCGCGAGCGCCGGCTTCGGCGGCCCGCTCTCGGCAGCCTTCATGGCGCAGCACGGCATGGCGGCCGACCGCGAGAAGGTCGGCGGCGTCGCCGCGCGCAGCAACTACTACAAGAGCCTCGTCCCCGACGTCCCGGCGGCGTACCACCGCATGATCGGCGGCGGCCGCGTCGCGATCGGCAGCGGCGCGGCGCGCACCGACTGGACGTGCCACGTCGGCTACGGCCACGCCCCCGAGCACATCGCGCTGCACGACGAGCGCGACGGCGTCCTGATCAGCGGCGACATGGTGCTGCCGCGGATCTCGACCAACGTCAGCGTCGTCGACGTCGAGCCGGAGGCCGACCCGCTGACGCTCTACCTCGACTCGATCGAGCGGATGCGCGCGATCGACCCCGCCGTCCTCGTGCTGCCTTCGCACGGCCTGCCGTTCAAGGGGCTGCACATCCGGATCGGCCAGCTGCAGGCGCACCACGCCGAGCGCTTCGCCGAGACGCTCGAGGCGTGCGCGGCGAAGCCGCTGAGCGCGTTCGAGCTCGTCCCGGTGCTCTTCACGCGAGCGCTCGACCTGCACCAGATGACGTTCGCGATCGGCGAGTCGATCGCCCACCTGCACGCGCTCTGGTACGCCGGCAAGCTCGCGCGCGAGATCGGCGGCGACGGCGTGATCCGCTTCCGGACCGTCTGAGCGCCGCTCAGGTCTCGGCGCGACCCTCGGCGCGCAGCCGCGCGCGCGAGGCGCGGTAGTCGGGAACGACCGACTCGACGATCGCCCAGAACTTCGGGCTGTGGTTCATCTCGCGCAGGTGCGCGAGCTCGTGGGCGACGACGTAGTCGATCGTCGCGAGCGGATGCTCGATCAGCCGCCAGTGCAGCCGCACCGAGCCGTCGGCGCTCGCGCTGCCCCAGCGCGTCGCCGCCGACGACAGCGAGAGACGGCGCACGCGGACGCCGAGCCTCGCGGCGAAGTGCGCCGTGCGCTCGGCAAAGACGCGGCGCGCCTCGCGCTTCAGCCAGCTCTGCACCGCTTCCTCGATGCGCTCGCCGGCGGCGTCGCGCGGCAGCGCGACGACGAGCCTTCGCGGCCGCGCGTCGGGCGCCTCGTGCGCGAGCGCAGCGCCGCCCGCGACCGTCGCGGCCGGATCGAGGACGACGACGAGCTTCGCGCCCAGGTGGTCGATCGCGACGCCGTCGCGCCAGACGACTCGCGAAGCGAGCGCGCGCGCCGCGCGCTCGCGCTGCTCGACGAGCCGGGCGAGGATCCAGCGGCGCTTTTCCTGCACCGCGTCGTCGATCTCGCGCAGCGGCACGCGGCGTGCGGCGCGCACCGTGAGGCCGTCGGCGTCGACGACGAAGCCGATGCTTCGACGCGAGATGCGCACCAGGCGGAACGCGACGCGTCGACCGTCGAGCACCGCTTCGCGCGTCGCCTCGCGATGTCGCCACGGTGCGTCGACGATGGATGCAGCCGCCGGCGGATCGACCGGCGACGACGGCGATGAGCTCGGCGGCGACACCGCCTGCGGGGCCGGCTCGAGCGCATCGAAGAGCCCGAGCTGCAGCGCATCGACGATCCGCCGCAGGCCGCGGCGCAGGCCGAGGCTCATCGCGCCAGCGCCGGCGCGCCGCTCTCGCCGACGTACGCGTCGGGGTCGAGGCGGCGCATCTCGGCCTCGATCCAGCGCTCGACCTCGCGCATCAGCTCGTCGGCGCTGCGACCGGCGGGATCGATCGGCGCGCCGATGGAGATGTCGATCACGCCCGGGCGGAGCAGGAAGCTCTTGCGCGGCCAGCAGCGCGCCGACGTCACGGCGATCGGCACCACCGGGCGGCCGGTCTCGATCGCGAGGCGCGTGCCGCCGTGCTTGTATGTCCCCTGGCTGCCGCGCGGCGTGCGCGTCCCTTCCGGGAACATGATCACCCAGTTGCCCTGCGCCATGTAGCGGCGGCCCTGCTCGGCGACCTTCGCCCACGCCTCGGCACGTTTGCTGCGGTCGATGTGGATCAGGTCCATCCGCGCCATCGTCCAGCCGAAGAACGGCACGTAGAGCAGCTCGCGCTTGAAGACGTAGCACAGCGGCCGCGGCATCAGCGTCGGGAACGCGAACGTCTCCCACGTCGACTGGTGCTTGGGCAGCAGGATCACCGGAGTCCCGGGGAGGTGGTCGAAGCCGTGGACGCGTGAGCGGACGCCGCAGATCGCGCGCGCACCCCAGATCGCGACGCGCAGCCAGACGATGACGAACCAGTACAGCCGCTCGCCGCGCACGAAGACCGAGACGAGCAGGCACAGGATCGCCCACGGAACCACCGTGACGACCATGAAGACGACGAAGATCGCCGAGCGAAGGGCGGCGAGCGCGCTCGTCATCGGTCGAACGGCAGGAACACCGAGTCGGATGTGTCGGTGTCGCCGCGCGCCATCCGCTCGCGCTGGATCAGCTGCTGCGCGAACGACGCCAGATCGGCGTGGAAGACCGCGTGCGGCACCGTCTTCCTGATCGCGCGCAGCGCGGCGTCGTCGAGGCGCGCGCCCTTGCCGGTGCGAACCATGTGCGGCGCGCAGCCGGCCGCCGCCGCCGCCTCGAGGTCGCGCAGCGAGTCGCCGACCGAGTACGTCTCGCGCAGCGGCACGCCGTAGCGCTCGCCGATCGCCTTCAGCATGCCGGCGCGGGGCTTGCGGCACGTGCAGCCGTCGTCGGGGCCGTGCGGGCAGAAGAAGACCGCGTCGATGCGCCCGCCGACCTCGGCGATCGCGCGGTTCATCTTGGCGTGGATCGCGTTCAGCGTCGCGAGGTCGAAGAGGCCGCGCGCGATGCCCGACTGGTTGGTCGCGACGACGGTGTGCCAGCCGGCGTGGTTGAGGCGCGCGATCGCCTCGAGCGAGCCGGCGATCGGCACCCACTCGTCGGGGGACTTGACGAAGTCGTCGCGATCCTCGTTGATCGTGCCGTCGCGGTCGAGGATGATGAGCTTCATCGTCGGGCCAGGGCCTGTGCCTAGACGGCGAGCTTCGACAGGTCGGCGACGCGGTTCATCGTCGATCGCAGCGCGGCGAGCAGGGCCAGCCGGTTGGCGCGAACGACGGGCGAGTCGACGTTGACCATGACGGTGTCGAAGAACGCGTCGACCGCGGGCTTCAGCCCGGCGAGCAGACGCAGCGATCGAGCGTACTCCCCGCGGCGGTAGGCGTCGTCGGCACGCGTTCCGACCTCGCCGAGCGCCGACGCGAGCGCGCGCTCGGCGGGCTCGGCCAGCAGCGCGCTGTCGACGCTCGCGGCGGCAGCGTCGCTCTT
>DASSRF010000138.1:0-8484 GCA_035701945.1 Caldimonas sp.
CGGCAGCGGCGTCGGTGGCTGCGGCTCCGGCGTCTCGGGCTGCGGCAGATGGGGGTCGTTCGGCAAGCAAGCGGCGCGAAGAAAGGGTGGCGCTCGCCAAGGCAAGCGCCGTGCCGTGCGCCGCGGCCGGCGACGGGAGCGCGCCTTGCCCGAGCCGCCGGCGCGCCCGAACGCGCAGCGTCCCGACCTTCGACTCGATGCCCGCCAGGATCCGACGAACCCCCTCCTCTTCCTCTCCTTGGCAGCAGCGCCTGCCGCGCGTGCTGCGCCAGACCTTCGGCCTTCGTCGTCTGCGCGAGGGCCAGGACGCCGCGATCGCGAGCGTCATGTCGGGGACGCCCACGCTCGCGCTGATGCCGACCGGCGCCGGCAAGTCGCTCTGCTACCAGCTTCCCGCGCTGCTGCTGCCCGGACCGACGCTCGTCGTCTCGCCGCTGATCGCGTTGATGAAGGACCAGTGCGACAAGCTGCGCGAGCTCGGCATCGCGGCGGTGCAGCTGAACAGCGCGGTCGACGCCGACGAGCTCGCCGCCGCCGAGGACGCGATCGGCGCGGGCGACGCGAAGATCGTGTTCACGACGCCCGAGCGGCTCGCCGACGGCGACTTCGTCGCCCTGCTCGGGCGCCATCCGCCGAGCCTCGTCGTCGTCGACGAAGCGCACTGCATCTCGCAGTGGGGCCACGACTTCCGGCCGGCGTTTCTCGAGATCGGCAGCGCGATCCCGCAGCTCGGCAAGCCCACGGTGCTCGCGCTCACGGCGACCGCGACGGACGCGGTGATCGACGACATCGCCCGCCAGCTCGGGGTCGGCCGCTTCGCCGTCGTCCAGACCGGGCTCTACCGCGCCAACCTGCATTACCGCGTCCTCCAGGTCACCAACGAGGACGAGAAGCTCGCCCGCGCGCTCACGGTCGTCGCCACGAGCGACGGCGCGGGGCTCGTCTACACGGCGACCGTGAAGGCGGCCGAGCAGGTACACGCTGCGCTGCGCGACGCCGGCGTCGAGACGGTCGTCTACCACGGCAAGCTCTCGGCCGCCGAGCGCCGCGAGCGTCAGGAGGCGTTCATGGCCGGCAGCGCGCGGGTGATGGTCGCGACCAACGCGTTCGGCCTCGGCATCGACAAGCGAGACACGCGCTTCGTCGTCCACTACCAGTTGCCGGCGGGTCTCGACGCGTACTACCAGGAGTCGGGCCGCGCCGGTCGCGACGGCGGCGACGCCGACTGCACGCTGCTCTTCCTGCACAGCGACAAGGCGGTGCAGCAGTTCTTCCTCGCCGGCCGCTATCCGGCCAAGGAAGACGTCGCCGACCTCTACGGCGCGCTCCAGCAGCCGCCCGAAGGCGGCGGCGCGTGGACGCTCGACCGCCTGCGCGATGCGATCGCGCGGCCGAAGGCGAAGCTGCAGGTCGCGCTCAGGCTGCTGCGCCATCGCGGCGTCGTCCGCCAGGAGCGCGACGGCACGCTCGTGCCGACGCGCGCCGGCCTCGACCGCGACGCGCTCGAGACGCTGCTCGTGTCGTATCGCGAGAAGCGCGAGCATGACCGCGCGATGCTCGAGCGCATGGTCTTCTACGGCCAGACCGGGCAGTGCCGCTGGAAGGTGCTGCTCGAGAACTTCGATGCCGCGGAAGGCTTCGAGCGCTGCGGCACGTGCGACAACTGCGTTCGCATCGCCGCTGCGTTCGCTGCCGCGGAACGCGACGCATCGACGCGAGACCGCGATGCGCAAGCGGCCGACGCCGACCGCGGCGACGAGCGCGCCGCCGCGAACGCGCCCGCGCTGCCGAAAGCCGGCGACCTGGTGAGCGTGCCGCGCTACGGCCGCGGCGTCGTCGAGTCGGTGAGCGCCGAAGGCGTCACCGTCGTCTTCCCCGAAGGCGCGCGTCGCGTCTTCCTGCCTGCGTTCGTGCGCGCCGCGGCGGCGCGCGCGCGGCGTCCGCGCGGGCCAGCAAAAGTTACCGCAAGCGCTTCCTGAGTCGAGCTTCATCGACTTGTCACGCGACCGCGCGGACGGTCGTCTTCAGAGGAGAAATCGTCCTCGCCGCGCGATGGCACGGGTGTTGCTCTCAGGCCCCCCGCTCATGCCGCGCGACCGCTCCGCGCATCCCTTCGAACCCATCTTCCGAATCGCACCGACCATGAGTTTCCCGACCCTGCAAGCCCGCCAGCGCCAACAACACACCGTCACGCCGCGACTGCAGCACGCAGTCCGTCTGCTGCAGCTCTCGTCGCTCGACTTCGCGCAGGAGGTGCAGGAAGCGATGGGGCGCAATCCCTTCCTCGAGGTCGAGGACACGCCGCCCGACGCCGGCCGGGTCGACGTCGGCCCGGCGAACGGCGACGGCGACGCCCGCGGCATCGACCTCGAGACGCAGGCGCCGATCGCCGACGCGCCGTACGAGCGCGAGAGCTGGCAGCAGTCGTCGTCGAGCGTGCGCCAGTCGAGCACCGACAGCGACGTCGCCGCTCTCGACATGATCGCCGCGGACGTCGGACTGCGCCAGCACCTGCACGGCCAGATCAACGTGCTGCCGCTCAGCCAGCGGGACCACGCGCTCGCCTGCGCGATCGTCGAGTCGCTCGACGACGACGGCTACCTGCGCGTCGACCTCGACGAGATCGCCGCGACCGCCGGCATGAACCCGGCGGTCGAGCCCGAGGAGATGCAGATCGCGCTGAAGCGCGTGCAGGCGCTCGACCCGCCCGGCGTCGCCGCGCGCAGCGTCGGCGAGTGCCTGCTGCTGCAGTTGCCGCAGATCGAGGACGCCGAGGTCCGCGAGGTCGCGCGCGCGATCGTCGCCGAGCACCTCGACCGGCTCGCGCAGCACGACGTCAACGGCCTCGCGCGGCTGCTCAAGAAGACGCCGGCGCAGGTCGAGGCGGCCTGCGAGCGGATCCGCCACCTCAGCCCGCGGCCCGGCTGGAACGTCGAGCCGACGGCGACCCAGTTCATCACGCCCGACGTCATCGTTCGCAAGATCCGCGGCCGCTGGACGGCGTCGC
Organism: Caldimonas sp.; assembly: GCA_035701945.1. Classification (GTDB taxonomy): domain Bacteria; phylum Pseudomonadota; class Gammaproteobacteria; order Burkholderiales; family Burkholderiaceae_C; genus Schlegelella_A. Next base: position 3,008 of record DASSRF010000138.1, read on the forward strand.
TCAACCGCGCCGTCGTGCCGCGCGTCAAGCTCAACCAGGCGTACGCGTCGATGTTCCAGGAGCATCGCGACAGCCAGCACGGCGAGCTCGCGCAGCACCTGCAGGAAGCGCGCTGGACGGTGAAGAACGTGCAGCAGCGCTTCTCGACGATCCTGATGGTCGCCGAGGCGATCCTCAAGCGCCAGCAGCACTTCCTCGAGTTCGGGCCGATGGCGATGAAGCCGCTCGGCCTGCGCGAGATCGCCAACGAGCTCGGCCTGCACGAGTCGACCGTGTCGCGAGTGACGAACAACAAGTACATGGCGACGCCGGTCGGCGTCTTCGAGCTGAAGTACTTCTTCTCGCGCGAGATGGCGACGGCGAGCGGCGGCGCCTGCTCGGCGACGGCGATCCGCGGCGTCATCAAGGGCATGATCGACGCGGAGAACCCCGCCGATCCGCTCTCCGACGCGCAGATCGCGCGCCTGCTCGTCCGCCAGGGTCTCAAGGTTGCGCGCCGCACCGTCACCAAGTACCGCCAGCTGCTCAAGGTGCCGTCGGTCGAACGGCGGCGCAGGATCGGCAGGCCTGCGGCAGGCGATGCCGTCGCCTGAGCGCGCGACCTCCGGATCGCGGGCATTCGGCGGCATGCCGATTGCCCGCTCGGGGGTCGCCGTCGTACAAGGGAGAAACGACGACCCAGAGCTGGCGGTGGCAGGCGAAACGCAACGACCCCCTTCCGAAGCGAAGCCCGACGGAACCGGCTCGGCAGCGATCGCCGGCACGGAATCGGTTCGCCTTCTCGAAGCGGCCCCGGTCCTGATCTGGAGCGCCGGCCTCGATCGCGCCAACGACTGGTTCAGCCCTTCGTGGACGAGCTTCACCGGGCGCAGCGGCGACGAGCTGCTCGGCGACGGCTGGACGCACTCGGTCCACCCGGAGGATCTCGACCGCTGTCTCGGGATCCGGGCGACGAGCTTCCAGGCGCGCGCGCCTTTCTCGATGGACTTCCGGCTGCGCCGCCACGACGGCGAGTACCGCTGGATGCTCGACAACGGCGTGCCGAGAATCGGCAGCGACGGCACGGCGGTCGGCTACGTCGGCAGCTGCATCGACATCCACGAGCGCAAGGAGCTCGAGGAGTCGCTCGCCGAGCGCACGCAGCAGCTTCGCCTCGCCGAGCGACGCCAGGGCCAGTTCCTCGGCATGCTCTCGCACGAGCTGCGCAATCCGCTCGCGCCGATCGCCAACGCGGCGAGCGTGCTGCGGACGCTCGAGCACACCAACCCGATCCTCGTTCGCCTGCGCGAGATCCTCGAGCGCCAGGTCGCCCGGCTCGGCCACCTGATCGAGGAGCTGATCGACGTCACCCGCGCCGCGCAGGGGCAGGTGACGCTCGTGCGCGAGCGGATCTCGGTCGACAGCGTCGTCCAGGCCGCGGTCGCGAGCAGCCACGACAAGCTCACCGCCGGAGGCCACCAGCTCGACGTCGACGTCCCCGACGAGCGGCTGTTCGTCCGCGGCGACCGCGACCGGCTCGCGCAGGCGCTCAGCCATCTGATCATCAACGCCGCCAAGTTCACCTTCCAGCCGAACACGGTGACGATCGCCGTCCGCCGCGCCGCCAGGACCGTCCACGTCTCGGTCAAGGACCGCGGCGAGGGCATCGATCCGAAGTTTCTCCCGCACGCGTTCGAGCTGTTCGCGCAGCAGGACCAGAGCCGGGCGCGGACGCTCGGCGGTCTCGGCGTCGGCCTGACGCTGGCACGTCGGATCGCGCAGCTGCACGGCGGCGACGTCGAGGGGTTCAGCGAAGGCCCCGGCCAAGGCAGCGAGTTCGTGCTCTGGCTGCCGCTGCTCGACGGCGACGCCGCCGACGACGCCGGCGATGACGACGCCGAGATCCCGAAGCTGAGTGAGAGCTACCGCGTCCTGATCGTCGAGGACAACGCCGACGCGCTCGAAAGCCTTCGCCTGCAGATGGAGCTCTGGGGGACCGAGGTCAGCACTGCCAAGAGCGCGCAGGAGGCGCTCGCGGTCGCCGAGCGCGTGCGGCCGCAGATCGTCCTGTGCGACATCGGCCTGCCGGGCATGGACGGCTTCTCGCTGATCGAGCCGATGAAGCGAAAGCTCGATGGATCACCGGTGGTCTTCGCCGCCGTCACCGGATACGCGAGCCTCGGCGACCAGCAGCGCGCGCTCGCCGCCGGATTCGACGCCTTCTTCGTGAAGCCGCTCAACGCCGCCAGCCTCGCCAACCTGCTGCGCTCGTACCCGGGCACCGTCGCCGCGTGAGGCGGCGTCAGCGGACCTCGTCGAGCGCGCCCGGCTCGGAGAGCGGCTCGCCGTCTTCGGCGGCGTACTCCTTCAGCCGGTTGTAGAGCGTCTTCAGGCTGATGCCGAGCGTCGCCGCGGTCTTCTCCTTGTGGCGGCCGAGGTGCTCGAGCGTCGCCAGCGTCAGCAACCGGTCGGCTTCGGCGAGCGTCGTGCCGACGCGCAGCGTTACCGTCGGCACCGCCGCGCCAGCGGAGCCGGCGGCCCCCGACGACGGCAGGCCGTCGTCGTGGATCGTCGGGCCCGGCGTCATGACGTACGCGCGGTAGACGACGTTGCGCAGCTCGCGGACGTTGCCCGGCCAGCGGTACGCGGCGAAGCGCTCGAGGACGTCGGCGCCGAGCTTCTTGACCGCGCCTTCGCGCTCGCCGATCTGCTCGAGGAAATGCTCCGCGATCAGCGGGATGTCCTCGACGCGTTCGCGCAGCGGCGGCAGGTGGATCGGAAAGACGTTGAGCCGGTAGAGCAGGTCCTCGCGAAGCTTGCCCTTGGCGACCGCCTCGGCGGGATTGCGGTTGGTCGCAGCGACGATGCGGACGTCGGTCTCCTGCACCTGCGTCGAGCCGACGCGCATGAAGGTGCCGGTCTCGAGGACGCGCAGGAGCTTGACCTGCAGGTCGAGCGGCATCTCGGTGATCTCGTCGAGCAGCAGCGTGCCGCCGTTGGTGCGCTCGAAGAAGCCGAGGTGCTGGCGGTCGGCGCCGGTGAAGCTGCCCTTCTCGTGGCCGAAGATCTCGCTTTCCATCAGGTGCGGCGAGATCGCGCCGCAGTTGACGCCGAGGAACGGCTGGCTGCGGCGGCGGCTGAGGTCGTGCACGGTGCGCGCGACGACCTCCTTGCCCGTTCCGCTCTCGCCGGTGATGAAGACCGAGACGTTGGTGCCCGCGACGCGGACGATCTGCTGGTAGACCTTGCGCATCGACTGCGAGCGGCCCCAGAGCTCGCCGAAGTGGCCCTCCTCGTCGAGCACCGACTGCATGTCGCCGGCCGCTGCCCTCAGCGTCGACGGTCGCGTGACGCGCGACAGCACGCCCTTCAGCTGCTTCAGGCTCATCGGCTTGACGAGATAGTCGGCGGCGCCGAGGCGCAGCGCCTGGATCGAGGTTTCCAGGCTCGCGTGGCCGGTGATGAGGACGAGCTCGGTGTTGGGCAGCTGCTTGGCGTCCTGGAACAGCTCCATGCCGCTGCCGTCGGGCAGCATCAGGTCGAGCAGGACGATGTCGGGCTCCTGCAGCGCCATCTGGCGGCGCGCATCGTGGAGCGAGCCCGCGGTCGCGACTGTGAATCCCTCGTTGGCGATCAGCATCGCCATCGTTTCAGCGGCGTCGGAATCGTCGTCGACGAGCAAGGCGTGAGGCACTCGGAACCATCCTCCAAACAACGCTCGGCGTCACTGCGCAGCCGCGCGAGCCCGCGCCCCGCATCGAGGCGGGACGGCGTGGCGGGGCGGCTACGCGGGGAGCCTGCCGATTGTTCGGCGCCACTCCCAATCCGGCGCCGTCTTCCATCCTGATCTTAGGCACGCGCTGCGCAAGGCTCCATTCAGCGCGAGCCGATTCCCGCGTCGGATTCTGCCTACTCGCCGAGGTCGGCGCGACAGGTACAGAGGTTGCCGACTGTGGTATCGGGCGCGCCGCATCTGCAGCGGTTCGGATCGGCGGCCATCGTTCGAGGGGCGGGCATCGGGCGCCGCCCAATCACAGGAAAGGGCAACAGATGGCGCAGCATGGCAACAACGACCGCGGTGACTGGAGCCGCGGCGGCGGCTCGGGGGGCGACGACAGCCGCCGTTGGGACGAGGGCGATCGACGCGGCTCGCAGCAGTCGTCGTTCAGTCCGCGCGACGAGCAGATGGGTGGCTACTACACCGGAGGCGGGCGCAACTACGGCGGCGGTCAAGGCAACTACGGCGGTTCGTCGTCGCAGGATTGGGCCGGCGGATCGCAAGGCGGCACCGACTGGCGCAACGCTCCGGGCGGCTACGGCCGCGACACCTCCGATCGCGGCGCGTGGAGCCAGGGCTCCTACGATCGTCGGCAGGGCCAGGGGTCGTACGGTCAAGGCGGCCAAGGGTCGTATGGCCAAGGCTCCTACGGTCAAGGCTCGTACGGACAGGGCGGGCAAGGCTCTTACGGCCAGGGTCACAGCTACTCGGGCCAAGGTTCCTACGGCCAGGGCCAAGGCGCGTACGGCCAGGGTCAGGGGTCGTATGGCCAGGGCCCGTACGGCGGCCAGAGCCAGCAGTACGGCCAGGGCGGTTCGCAATTCGGTCAGGGCGGCTACGGCCAAGGCGGATCGCAGTACAGCCAAGGCGGTTCGCAATACGGGCAAGGCTCCCAGTACAGCCAAGGCGGCTCGCACATGGACTGGCGCTCGACGCGCGGCAATGAAGGCTTCGAGAGCGGCCGGGGATACGGTCACGGCAGCGACCAGCAATTCGACCCCGATTACCACCAGTGGCGCAGCGAGCAGCTCCGCAGCCTCGACGACGACTACCGCGCGTGGCGTCAGGAGCGCTACACGAAGTTCTCGGACGAGTTCAACACCTGGCGCAGCAACCGCTCGCGCCCGGGCAGCTCGAGCGGATCGTCGACGAGCGGATCGAGCGGCTCGTCCGGAAGTGGACACCCGGGCGGAACCGGATCGTCCGGATCGAGTTCGACGGGCAGCTCGGGCGGCGCGGGCAGCTCCGGCACGTACGGCAGCTCGGCCAGTGGCCTGAGCGGCGGCTCGGGCAGCGGTGCGAGCGCGGGCTCGTCGACGACCGGGTCGGGCAGCACAACGGGAACGAGCGGCAGCGGCGGCGCGAGCGGCACGTCAGGCCTCACGGGCAGCAGCTCGAGCGGAACGTCGGGCAGCGGCTCGGGCGGCAGCGGCTCGAGCGCGAGCAGCGCGAGGAAGTGAGCCGAATCCGGCGCGCCGGGCTCGCCTAGCGCGCCGGATCCGGATGCCAGCCGAGGACGGCCAGGAGCACGGCGAAGCCGAGCACGTAGGCCACGGTCACGTGCCAGCCGGCGACGATCCATGCCTTCGCCGACCTCGCCTCGGGGTACTGGCTCGCAAGCGCGACTCCCGCCGACGATCCGAACCAGATCATCGAGCCGCCGAACCCGACCGCGTACGCCAGGAATCCCCAGTCGTAGCCGCCCTGGCGAAGCGCGAGC
>DASSRF010000139.1:0-5766 GCA_035701945.1 Caldimonas sp.
GGTGACCATCACCGTCGCCAGGTTCTTGAGCTGCATGTTGTTCGCCGCGCCGGGCGGAACCGTGACGCCCATCTGCTGCAGCATCGAGAGCAGCGTCTGCGTCGCGAACGGCGTCGTCGTCGTCTGGTCGCCAGTGCCGTCGAGGCCGACGACGAGGCCGTAGCCGACGAGCTGGTTGCTGCGCACGCCCTGCACCGACGCGACCTCCTTGATGCGAGCGGCCTGCGCCGGCGCCGGCCACCAGACCGCGGCGCTCGCGAGCAGCGCGGCGATCACGATCGAGGCGCGAAGGATCCGTTCGATCGGCTGCATCGTCGCCTCGCTCAGATCGGCAGCACGTTGAGGAAGAAGCGCGACAGCCAGCCGATGCCCTGCGCGTCGGCCTGCGCGCCGCGGCCGCGCTGCTCGATGCGGACGTTGGCGACGCTCGCCGAGGCGACGACGTTGCCGGCCTGGATCATCTTCGGGTCGACCTGGCCCGAGAAGCGCAGGACGTCGACGTTGTGGTTGACGCCGATCTGCTTCTCGCCGGCGACGAGCAGGTGCCCGTTCGGCAGCACGCCGGTGACGACCGCGGTGATCGTGCCGCTGAATTCGTTGCTGTTCGCAGTCGTTCCGGCGCCGGCGAAGCTGTTCGTCGACGAGCCCGCGGCGCTGGCGCGGTTGAACGAGTTCGCCGACAGTCCCGGCAGCGCAGTGACCGCGGCCGAGACCTTGCCGCTCTTGTCGATCGAGCTCGTGCTCTTCTGCGTCGCCGAGATCTTCTCGACGATCTGGATCGTGATCGAGTCGCCGACCAGCCGCGCGCGGTAGTCCTCGAACAGCGGCCGGTACTGCGCCGCCTGGTAGATCGAGCCGTTGGCGACCGGGGGCTGGACGTGCGGCTCGGGAGCGGCGTAGATCGGCGACGCGAGGTCGACCGGCGGCCGCGGGTTGAGCTGCTCGCAGCCCGAGAGCGCCGCGAGGACCGCGGCGCCGATGACGGCGCACGCGAGCGCGGCGGCGAAGCGCTTCATGCCGGCGTCCTTCACAGCTGCGCGAGCTTTTGCAGCATCTGGTCCGACGTCTGGATCGCCTTCGAGTTGAGCTCGTAGGCGCGCTGCGTCTGGATCATCTGCACGAGCTCCTCGACGACGTTGACGTTCGACGTCTCGACGAAGCCCTGCTGCACGCTGCCGAGGCCGTTGACTCCGGGAACCCCGGTGTTCGGCGTCCCCGACGACGCCGTCTCGGCGTACAGGTTCTGCCCCTTCGGCTCGAGACCGGCGGGATTGATGAAGCTCGCGAGCTGGATCTGCCCGACCGGCTGCGGCAGCGCCTGGCCCGGCAGCGCGACGCTCACCGTGCCGTCGTTGCCGATCGTCACGCTCTGCGCGGTCGCGGGGATCGTGATGCCGGGCTGCACCGTGTAGCCGGTGTTGGTGACGAGCTGGCCGGTCGCCGAGACCTGGAACGAGCCGTCGCGCGTGTAGCCGGTCGTGCCGTCGGGCAGCTGGATCTGGAAGAAGCCGTTGCCGCGGATCGCGACGTCGAGCGGATTCGCGCTCTGCTGGAGGTTGCCCTGGCTGAAGTTGCGCGCCGTCGCGACCGCGCGCGTGCCGAGGCCGACCTGCAATCCGGTCGGCAGCTCGGTCTGGTCGCTGCTCGCCGCGCCGGCCTGGCGCATGTTCTGGTACATCAGGTCTTCGAAGACCGCGTGCGAGCGCTTGTAGCCGTTCGTCGAGACGTTGGCGAGGTTGTTCGAGATGGTGTCCAGCTGCGTCTGCTGGGCCTCCATCCCGGTCTTCGAAATCCACAGCGATCGCATCATGGCGCGGCTCCGGTCAATGCCGCCATCGTCGCCCGGCGCCAGCCGGGACGACGGTGCGAAAAACGGGGTGGATGTCGGCCTTCTCCGCGCCGTGCCGATCGGCGGGGGTCGCAGAGCGAAGCGCGCTTGCCCGCGCGTCTGCGACGACGTTGACGACGGCGCGCCGCCACCCCGACGGTCGCGACGCCGCCGGAGTGGAAGACTCCCTGAGAGGACGGTGCGAGCGTGCTGGCGATCGTCGCGCTCGCGAGCCGCCGCGGAGATCAGCCGATGGACAGCAGCTGCGATGCCGCCTTGTCGTTGCCTTCGGCGGTCGTCAACGACCGCATCTGCGCCTCGAACTGGCGCGCCGCGGCGATCATCTGCACCATCGTCTCGACCGTGCTCACGTTCGAGCCTTCGAGCGCGCCGTCCTGCAGGCGCGCGTTGGTGTCGGCGGCGAGGTCGCCGTCGCTGCCGCGAAAGAGCCCGTCGGAGCCGCGAACGAGCGGCGCTTCGGGAGTCACGAGCTTCAGCCGGCCGACGGTCGAGCTGTGGTTCTGCGCGTCGGTCGCGCTCACGGTGCCGTCGGCGGCGATCGCGACCTGCGTGTCGCGCGGGATCTGGATCGGGCCGCCGTCGCCGAGGACCTGCAGGCCCGACGTCGTCACGAGCATTCCCTCGGCGTCGACGTCGAGCGAGCCGCCTCGCGTGTACGCCTCGGTGCCGTCCCTGCCCTGCACCGCGAGCCAGGCGCCGCCGCGCATCGCGACGTCGAGGTTGCGGCCGGTCGCGGCGACCTGGCCCGGCGACGCGTCGTAGCCGATCGTCGACTCGAGCGAATAGACGCGCGTGCTCGCACCGCTGCCTTCGACCGGAACCGCGCGAAACGCGGCGAGCTCGGCGCGAAAGCCGGTCGTCGACGCGTTGGCGAGGTTGTTGGCGAGCGTCTCCTGGCGCTGCATCGTCGCCTTCGCTCCTGCCATCGCGAGGTAGATGAGCCGGTCCATCGGTGTCCTCGATGCATCAGGGTGGATTACCTCAGGTTGACGATCGTCTGCAGGATCTGGTCCTGCGTCTTGATCGTCTGCGCGTTCGCCTGGTAGACACGCTGCGCGGTGATCATGTCGACGAGCTCGGCGGTGAGGTCGACGTTCGAGTCCTCGACCGCGCCCGACTGCAGCACGCCGAAGTTGGCGCTGCCGGCGACGCCGACGAGCGGGTCGCCCGACGCGAAGCTCGCCGCCCAGGTGTTGCCGCCGAGCGGCTGCAGGCCCTGCGGGTTGCGGAACATCGCGAGCTCGACCCGGCCGGCCGGCCGCGTCTCGAAGTTCGAATAGCGCGCCATCACGGTGCCGTCGCTCTCGATCTGGACGCCAATCAGCTGGCCCTGCGCGTAACCGTCCTGCGACAGGTTGGTGACGCCGAACGCGGAGCCGTACTGCGTCGCCTGCGAAACGTCCATCGCGATCCCGGTGATCGGCTGCGTCAGCGCGCCGTTGGCGTTGGCGACCGCGGGGATGTCGATCGAGACGGTGCCGGCCGGCGCCGTCGGCGCGCCGCCGTTCGGCGGGAAGGTGATCGTCGTCGAAGGCGCCGGATTGCCGCCGGCGGTCGCGATCGGCGTCCCGTTCGCCGCGACGTAGACGTTCCACGTGTCGGCCGCCGCCTTCTGGTAGTAGTACGTCAGCGTCACGCCCTCGCCGCGGACGTCGTAGACGGTCTGCGAGGTCGCGTTGTTGTACGTGCTCGGGTCGGCGAAGTCGATCGGCGCGCCGGCGCCGGGCAGCGTCACCGCGGCACGCGCGTCGAGATTGAGCTGCATGCCGATCGTCGTCGTCACCGCGGGCGGGATGCCGCCGGTCGGCATCTGCAGCGGCACCGCGGCGCCGGGGATGATCGTGCCGGTCGCGTCGGCGGGATAGCCGAGGAGCTTTTGCTGCTGGTCGTTGACGATGAAGCCGTTGCGGTCGATCTTGAACTGGCCGTTGCGCGTGTAGCTGATCGCGCCGTCCCTCGTGACCTCGAAGAAGCCGTTGCCGTTGATCGCGACGTCGAGCGGGTTGTCGGTCGTCGTGATGTTGCCCTGCGTGAACTGCTGCGCCACGGCGGCGACGCTGACGCCGATGCCGACGACGTTGGTCGCGCTGCCGAGCGCGTTGGCGTAGACGTCGGCGAACTCGGCGCGCGCCGACTTGGCGCCGACCGTGTTCGCGTTGGCGATGTTGTTGCCGATCACCTCGAGGCTCTTGCTCGACGCGTTGAGCCCGGACAGACCTTGCTGGAAACCCATGGCGTTTGCTCTTTCGACGAATGAATCAGTTGAATGCCTTGACCGCGGTGTACGGCACCGTCCCCGAGCTCTCGAGCTCGAGGTTGAAGCTCGTCCCCGTCGTGCTGATCGCGTCGACGCGGTCGCGCATCAGCGGCGTCACCGCGGTCGCGACGCCGCCGGTCGTCGCCGTGACGCGAAACGTCAGCCCGCTCGCCGCGGTCGCCGTGCCCGACGGCCAGTCGAAGCTGTGCAGGCCGGCGCCCTCGGCGCCGAGGTTGAGCGTCTGCACGACGGCGCCGCTCGGGGCGAGGATCTCGACCTTCACCGCATCGGCGGCGTTGGCGAGCTCGAAGCCGCCCTGGCCGATCGCGCTCTGCTCGTCGATGCTCAGCTTGTTGCCGGCGACGATGACGTCGCGGCCGACGAGCGATGCGCCCTGCAGCGCCTGCAGCTGCATGAACTGCGACGACAGCCCCTGCACCGTCGTGTTCAGCTTGTCGATCCCCGTCACGGTGTTGATCTGCGCCATCTGGCTCGTGACCTGCGCGTTGTCCATCGGGTTGAGCGGGTCCTGGTTCTGCATCTGCGCGACGAGCAGCTTCAGGAACCGGTCGGACGTGACGGACGCGTCGCTCGCTGCCGACGCGGCGGGAGTCGAGGTGACGTTGACGTCGCTCGTCGTCGACGCGGGGGCGCTCACTGCCATGATCGTTTTCCTTCTCAGCCCTGGCCGAGCTGGATGGTCTTCAGCAGCAGCGTCTTCGCGGTGTTCATCACCTCGAGGTTGTTCTGGTACGAGCGCGACGCCGAGATCATGTTGACCATCTCCTCGACGGCGTTGACGTTGCTGTAGGTGACGAAGCCGTCGGCATCGGCGCTCGGGTGCTTCGGGTCGTGGACGCGTCGGCCGGGCGTCTGGTCCTCGCTGACGGTGCTGACGCGGACTCCCGCGGCGGTCGCGTCGTTTGCGGTCTGGCCCATCAGTTCGGTCTGGAACGTCACCTGGCGCGCCTTGTACGCCTGGCCGTTCGGCCCGGCGACGGTGTCGGCGTTGGCGAGGTTCGAGGCGACGACGTTGAGCCGCTGGCTCTGCGCGCTCGCCGCGCTTCCCGAGATGTTGAAGATCGACAGCATTCCCATCGCCGCTCCTGCTACTGACCCGTGATCGCCGACATCGTCGTGCGCACGTTGCTGTTGATGAAGCGCAACGTCGCCTCGTACTTGACCGCGTTGTCGGCGAAGCTCGCGCGCTCGCGGTCCATGTCGACCGTGTTGCGGTCGACGTTGGTCTGCGCCGGCGTCGCGTAGAGCAGCTCGGCGCCGACGCGGCTGCCGCCGAAGCCGCGCGTGCCTGCCGCGACGTGGCCGGCGCTCGTCGCCGCGAGCGCGACCGCGGCCGGCAGCGTGCCGGTCGCGGCGCGCAGCGTCTTCGCGAAGTCCATGTCGCGGGCGACGTAGCCGGGCGTGTCGGCGTTGGCGATGTTGCTCGCGATGAGGCGCTGGCGCTCCGAGCGCAGCTGCAGTGCCTGGCCCTGGAAGTCGAGCGCGTCGTTGAGTCGGTCGAGCATGGTCGGCTTTCCGGTCGACCGCGGCCGCCATGGCCGGATCGACTCGGGAGGCATTGTCCGAACCGGCCCCGGCGCACGGTGGCGCGAATAGCGCTGCGTTTCCCGTCCTGTTCGCCTCCTCCTCGCGCGCGCGT
>DASSRF010000140.1:0-2651 GCA_035701945.1 Caldimonas sp.
CCCGCCATGCCGCCGGCGTCGCCAACGGACTCGACGCGCTCCACCTCGGCCTGCTCGCGCTCGGCGTCGCGCCCGGCGACGAGGTGATCGTGCCTTCGAACACCTACATCGCGACCTGGCTCGCGGTGTCGCGCTGCGGCGCGAGCGTCGTGCCCGTCGAGCCGGTCGAAGCGACGTTCAACATCGACCCGACGCGGATCGAGGAAGCGATCACGCCGCGCACCAGGGTGCTGCTGCCGGTGCACCTCTACGGCCAACCGGCCGACATGGACGCGATCCAGACGATCGCGGCGCGCCGCGGGCTGCGCGTCCTCGACGACTGCGCGCAGGCGCACGCTGCGCGCTACAGGGGCCGCCCGGTCGGCTCGCTCGCCGAGCTGTCGGCGTGGAGCTTCTACCCGGGCAAGAACCTCGGCGCGTTCGGCGACGCCGGTGCGGTCACCGGCAACGATCGCGCGCTCGTCGAGCAGGTCCGCGTGCTCGGCAACTACGGCTCGCGTCTCAAGTACCACAACGAGGTCAAGGGCTTCAACTCGCGGCTCGACGAGATCCAGGCGGCGGTGCTCGCGGCCAAGCTCGCCGGTCTCGAGCACGCGACGACACGCCGGCGGGCGATCGCCAGACGCTACCTCGAGGGGATGCGCGACCTGCCGCTTCGGCTGCCCGAGGTGCCGGACTTCGCCGAACCGGCGTGGCATCTCTTCGTCGTCCGCCACCGCGACCGCGACCGCTTCCAGCAGCGTCTCGCCGACCGCGGCATCGGCACGCTGATCCACTACCCGGTGCCGCCGCACCTGCAGCCGGCGTACGCCGAGCTCGGCTGGACGAAGGGACGCTTTCCGATCGCCGAGGCGATCCATGCCGAGGTGCTGAGCCTGCCGATGTGGCCTGGTCTCGACGATGCCGCCGTCGAGCAGGTGATCGATGCGGTTCGCGCGTGTGCCTAGCGCGAGCACGCAAGGGGCGCTGACGTGAGCCTGCGCCAGGCCGCGACGCTCGGCGCCGCGCAGACGGCGACGACGATGGCGCTCAGCTTCATCAGCGTCAAGGTGACGTCGGTGTTCCTCGGCCCCGCGGGCCTCGGCACGCTCGGCCAGTTCACCTACTTCGTCACGATGACGCAGGCAGTGCTCGCGGCCGGGCTCAACATCGGCCTCGTCCGCCGCACCGCCGAGCTCGGCGACGACCGCCCGGCGCGCGAGCGCGTTGTCTCGACCGTGCTGCGCGCGCTCGTCATCGCGGGCATCCCGGTCGCGCTCGTGATCGCGGCGAGCTCGGGCTGGCTCGCGCGCGAGCTGCTGCACGACGCGTCGCTCGGCATTCCCTTCGTCGTCTTCGCGGCGCTCTTCGTGCTCGGCCTCGGCGCGAGCGTCGTCATCGCGTGCGCCAACGGCGCCAAGGACTTCCGCACGCTGACCTTCATCAACATCGGCACCGCCGTGGCGAGCCTGGCGCTCATCGTCGCGCTCTGTCCGCCGTTCGGCGTCCTCGGCGGCATCCTCGCGATGGCGCTGCTGCCGCTCGCGAGCTGGACGATCGCGTGGCTGCTCGCTCGCCGCCGCGACTGGTGGCCGCGGCGGCCGCTCGCGCACGGCTTCGACGCCCGCGAGGCGCGCGGCGTCGTGGCGTTCGTGCCGATGGCGGTGATCAGCGCGGTCGGCCTGCCGCTCCTGCAGATCCTCATCCGCGACGCCGTCGCCGGCCACGCCGGCATGGCCGACGTCGGCCTGCTGCAGGGCGTCGTCCGCATCTCCGACATGTACCTCGGCGTCGCGACGACCATCTTCGCGATGTACTACTTCCCGCGCTTCAGCGAGATCGCCGACGCCGGCGAGCTCGTCCGCGAGGCCAGGCGAGGGCTGGCGATCATCGTGCCTTCGGTGGCGCTGGTGAGCGTCGCGATCTGGCTGCTGCGCGACCTCGTCATCCGCATCCTCTTCACCGCCGAGTTCACGGCGATGCGCGACCTGTTCGGCTGGCAGATGCTCGGCAACACGCTGAAGATGGTCGGCTGGCTGTTCGGCTACCTGCTCCTCGCCAAGGCGAACGCGCTCGCGATGGCGGCGCTCGAGACGGTGACGATCGTCGTCTGGTGGCTGCTTTCGCTCGCCTTGATCGCCCACAACGGAACGGTCGGCGCGCCGCAGGCGTACGCGCTGACGTACGCGCTCTATTCCGTGGCGACGTTCGTCGGCGTCGCGTTCGTCGTCCGGCGGATGCGCGCCGCGCCGCGCGCTGCGGTCGCATGAGCGCGGCGGCGTCGGCAGCGGCGACGCCGCGCGTCACTGCGGTGCTCGTCTGCTGGAACCACGTCCGCTTCGTCCGCGCCGCGGTCGAGTCGGTGCTCCGGCAGACGTACCCGAACATCCAGCTGATCGTCTTCGACAACGGCTCGACCGACGGCAGCCGGCGCGAGCTCGAGTCGCTGCGCGACGCGCACGGCTTCACGCTCGTCGTCCAGGACAACGTCGGCCTGGTGCGGGCGCTCAACCGCGGCCTCGCGATGGCCGAGGGCGAGTTCATCGCGCCGCTCGCGACCGACGACGTCTGGCTGCCGCACAAGACTGCGCTCCAGGTCGACTACCTGCTCGCGCATCCCGACGTCGAGCTCGTCGCCGGCCAGATCGAGTCGATCGACGCCGAAGGCCGAC
>DASSRF010000141.1:0-5816 GCA_035701945.1 Caldimonas sp.
ACATCGACGCCTGGTTGCGCGGCGTCCAGCTCCAGCCGGCGGCGAAGCACGCGCCGGCGACCTTCGAGCGGCTCAACCCGTGGTACTACAGCGATGCCCCCAAGACCGTGCGCCCGCAGCTCGACCTGGCGCGGCGCACCAGCAGCTTCGACGAGGTCCAGGGCGGCCTCACCGAGGACAACGCGCTGTTCGAGGCACGCCGGTGCCTCAGCTGCGGCAACTGCTTCGAGTGCGACAACTGCTACGGCGTCTGCCCCGACAACGCCGTCGTCAAGCTCGGCCCCGGCAACCGCTTCGCGTTCAACTACGACTACTGCAAGGGCTGCGGCGTCTGCGTCGCCGAATGCCCGTGCGGCGCCATCGAGATGGTTGCCGAGGACGTCTAGGCGCCGCGGCTACGCGGGCGAGCCGTCGAGGACGCGTTGCAGGCCCGTCGCGTCGGTCACCTCGATCAGGCGCTGGCGGACGACGAGCAGGCCGCCGGCCTGGAACGCCGACAGTGTCCGGCTCACGGTCTCGGGCGTCAGGCCGAGGAAGCTGCCGATCTCGTCGCGGCTCATGCGCAGCAGCAGCGACGTCGCCGAGAAGCCGCGCACCGCGAGCCGATGCATCAGGTTGAGCAGGAACGCGGCGACGCGCTCTTCGGCGTGCATGCTGCCGAGCTGAAGCATGGCCTGGTGGCTGGCAGCGATCTCGTGGCTCATCACCTGGTGAAACCGCACCTGCAGCGACGGCACCTCGCGCTCGAGCGCCTCGAGCTCGGCGAGCGGAACGACGCAGACCTGCGAGTCCTCGAGCGCGACCGCGTCGACCTGGTGGAAGCCCGAGTCGATGCCGCTCAGGCCGATCAGCTCGCCCGCCATCTGGAAGCCTGTGATCTGCTCTTCGCCCTGGTGCGAACGGACGAAGGTCTTGAAGAAGCCCGTGCGCACGGCGTAGAGCGCGTCGGCAAGGTCGCCGGCGCGAAACAGCGTCGTGCCGCGCTCGACCTTGCGCTGCGCGACGACGAGGCGATGCTCGACGCGCTCGAGCTCGTCGCGCGTCAGCCCGACCGGCAGGCAGATCTCGCGCAGGTTGCAGCTCGAGCACGGCACCTGGCACCTGGCCGCGTGCAGCGAGCGGAACAGGATCGGGCTGAGGCTGCCATGGGTCGAGCTCATCGAAGACACTGTACGTGCCGGTTGCGCGTGCTCCTTTGACGAGCGTCGCCCGCGGCCGGTGCACGATCTGATCTGCGTCAAACGCCGACCCGGGCTCCGACGGGCGTCGCCAGGGGAGCCTTCGAAGGACGCGGCCGCAACGCGTCGGCGACGAGCTCGGCGACGTCGCGCGCCTCGACTTCGCCGTCCTTGCCGACCGCGCCGAGGCCGTCGGCCATCATCACGGCGCAGTACGGGCACGCGGTCACGATCGTCCCCGGCGACTCGGCGAGCGCCTGCTCGACGCGCAGCACGTTGATCCGCTTGCCGATCGTCTCGTCGATCCACATCCTGCCGCCGCCGGCGCCGCAGCACATCGACTTCTCGCGCGCCAGCGCGAACTCGCGCGGCACGTCGGCCGACAGGCGGGCGACGATCGCGCGCGGCGCGTCGTACTCGCCGTTGTGGCGGCCGAGGTAGCACGGGTCGTGGTAGATCGCGCCGGTGAGCGACGCGTCGACGTCGATCCGGCCGGCGGCGAGCAGCTCGGCGATCAGCTGGGTGTGGTGGACGACCTCGACGTCGATGCCGAACTCGGGGTACTCGTTGCGCAGCGAGTTGAGCGCGTGCGGGTCGCAGGTGACGATCCGGCGGACGCCGAGCTCGCCGAGCGTCGACGACAGCGCCGTCGCGAGCTGCTGGAACAGCATCTCGTTGCCGACCCGACGCACGCACTCGCCGGTCGAGCCCTCGCGCGCGCCGAGGATGCCGAAGCGCACCCCGGCGTGCTGCAGGATGCGCACGAACGCGCGTGCGATCTTCTGTCCGCGCGGGTCGTACGACATTGCCGAGCCGACGTAGAACAGCACCTCGAGCGACGCCATCTGCGCGGCGTCGCGGACGACCGGCACGCCGAGCCCTTCGGCCCACGACCCGCGCTCGCTCGCCGGCAGCCCCCAAGGGTTGCCCTCGGCCTCGACCGCCTCGAACAGGTGCTTGAGCTCGTGCGGGAACTCGCCGGCGATCAGCACCTGGTGCTGGCGCATGCGGAAGAACTTGTCGAGATGCTCGAGCTCGATCGGGCACGCCGACTCGCAGTAGCCGCACGTCGTGCACGCCCACAGCGTCTCCTCGGCGATGACGTTGCCGACGAGCGCAGGCAGCTCGCCGCCGGAGTCGCCGGCGACGATCACGTCTGCACGCTCGACGAGGTGGTGCTTGACCCGGTCGTTGACCATCTTCAGCGACAGCGGCTTTGCGGTCAGGTGCGTCGGGCATGCGTCCTTGCAGCGGCCGCACTCGGTGCAGGTGAAGGCGTCGAGGCCCTCCTTCCACGTCAGGTCCGCTGCACTGCGGACGCCCGCCTTCATCTGCGACTCGTCCTCGGCGGCCATCAGCCGCTCGAGGTCGACCTTCGGCACGCGGTTGGCCGGCCGGCCGCGGCGGAACCACAGCGTCGGCAGCGCGGTGACGATGTGGAAGTGCTCGCCGAGCGGCAGGATGACGAGGAACGAGAGGACGACCGCCATCTGCGTCCAGTACGAGATCGCGTAGCCGGCGGCCAGCGCTTCGGGCGAGAGTCGCGTGAACGCGCTCGCGACCGCGCTCCCCGCGAACGCGAATTCGCGCTCGTGCGCGATCTGCGGGACGCGGTCGGCGAGCAGCGCGAAGCGAAAGCCGTCGAACGCGAAGTCGGTGACCATGATCGCGAGGATCAGGCCGAGGACCAGGATCGCTTCGCGGTTCGGCTCGAGCCGCGCCGGTCGGGCGACGAAGCGCCGATGCAGCGCATAGAGCACCGCGGCGACGACCGCGATCTCGATCGCGTCCTTGAACGCAGCGAAGCCGCCGGCGAACCATTCGGGAAACGACGCCAGCTCGTCGTAGCCGATCGCGAGCAGCTGGAGCTTGCGCAGCAGGAGCGACATGAAGCCGATGAAGAGGACGGCGTGCATCACGCCCGGCCGCCACTCGCGCCTGACCATCCGGCGCTGCAGGAAACCGTTGGCGACGACCGTGCGCAGGCGAGCCAGAGGCACGTCGAAGCGGTTCTCGGCCTGCAGCGCGACGACGATCCTGAGCTTTCGCCAGGCGAGCGCGACGAAGCCCGTCATCGCGACGAACAGCAACACGGTGATCGCAGCAGGACCCATCGCCTCGTCGTGCAAGCGCGACGGCGCTCGCGTCGCTCGACCGACTCTAGGCGGCACGATGACGGCTCGACTGATCCACGTCAATCGCGAGGTGCCGGCGACCGGCACGATCGCGTGGACGGTCCGGGACGCGACACACGCCGACGCAGATGGAAGACAGCCACGTTTCGCAGGCGATCGCCGGCTCGCCTTCGCCCTTGCGAGCTTGGGTGGTCGCGACGCGGCCGCACACGCTGACGATCGCCGTCAACCCGGTCCTCGTCGGCTGCTCGCTTGCCTGGGCCGAGACGGGCCGGATCGACGTCGCCATGCTCGTGCTCTCGCTCGTCGGCGCGCTGCTCCTGCAGACCGGCACCAACCTCGACAACGACGTCAGCGATTTCGAGCGCGGCAGCGACCGCGCCGGCCGCCTCGGCCTGCCGCGCGCCACCGCGCTCGGCCTGCTCTCGCCGAGCCAGGTGCGGATGGCGTCGCGCGCGTGCTTCGCCGCCGCGACGCTCGTCGGCCTCGTGCTCGCGTGGCACGGCGGCTGGCCGATCCTCGTCGCCGGGCTCGCGGCGGCCGCCGCGGCGATGGCCTACTCGGGCGGCCCGCGGCCGATCTCGGCCACGCCGTTCGGCGATCTCGTCGTCTTCGTCTTCTTCGGGCTCGTCGCCGTGACCGGCAGCTACTACCTGCAGACGCTCGCCATCAGCGGCGGCGCGGTCGTCGCCGCGACGATCGTCGGCCTGCCCGCGGCGGCGGTGCTCGTCGTCAACAACTACCGCGACCTCGAGCCGGACCGCGCGGTCGGCAAGCGCACCCTCGCCGTCTGTCTGGGCCGCCGGTTCACGCGTTGGCAGTACGCGGCGCTGATGCTCGCGCCGTTCGCGCTGCTGGCGCCCCTCGCCGCCATGACGCCGCTCGGCGTCGTCGGCGCCGTGCCGATGCTCGCGCTGCCGAGTGCCGCCGGCCTCGTGCGTCGCTTCTGGCGCGAGGCGCCGGGACCTGCGTTCAACGCGCTGCTCGCCGGCACGGCGCGGTTCCAGGTGGTGCTCTCCGTCCTCGTCTGCGCGGCGGCGCTGATCGCGTGAGCGAACGGGCGGCGGCCCGCGGCGCGCTCAGTAGCGCCCGTGCTGCTTGACGACGTAGTTCGTCAGCTCCATCGCCTGCATCGACAGCCGCGTCTGCAGCGCGTGCGTCGCGCGCACGATCGCGCGCATCACCGCGTAGAGCGTGCGCGGCTCGCGGTCGATCAACGTCTCCAGGCGGCCGCGCTCGAGCAGCAGGACACACGCCGGGCTGGTCGCGACGAGCGTCGCGTAGCGCGGCATGCCATCGAGAAAGCCGAGCTCGTGCGCGAGGTCGCCGCTGCGCAGGGTCGCGAGCACCGTCTCCTGCGGCGTGCCGCGGTGGCGGACGACGTCGAGCGTGCCGTCGACGACGACGACGAGCCGGTCGTCGACCGTGCCTTCGCGCGCCAGCACCTCGCCGGCGGCGAACGTCTCGCGCTCGACGATCCCCGCGAGGACCTCGACCTGCTGCTGCGACAGGCCGGCCTGCTTGCCGATCCGCGTCAGCGTCTCCGTGGTGTTCTTCATCACCCAGTCGTTCTGCGAGCGGAACAGCATGTCGGTGACGGCGAAATATTTCTGCGGATCGCCCTTGGCGATGCAGCGCGACAGCATCGAGCCGGCGGCGGCTTTGATGTCGAGCGGGAACTCACGGAAGATGTACCGCACCTTGCCGGTGTCGATGTATTCCTTCTTGATCTTCGGGAACACTTGCTCGTTGAAGGCCGCGCAGTGCGGGCAGGTCATCGAGGCGTACTCGGTGATGGTGACGGCGGCCTTGTCCGACCCGATCGCCATGTCCGGCAGCGACACCGGCTTGGAGACGTCGGCGGCGGTCTGCGCCATGGCTTCGGTGATGAGCCGCAGCGGCGACAATCCGGCGAGCGCGGCAAGGCCGGTCAGCGACAGCATCGTGGTGAATGCGCGGCGGGTGATGATCAAGGGTCGGCTCCCGATTGGCGTGGTCTCGCCCGAATGACTCGACAAAAGTTCCAATTCAGCGGCCTGTCGCTAGCTTGAAACGCCGCCGGAGGCAATGGCAGGCCGCAATCAAGGCTCCACCCTAGGCGCCGAATGAGGCTCAATTTCGCTTGATGGCGGCGCCCAGCCGCGCCAGCGCATCGCGCAACTGTTCATCTTCGATGCTGCCGAGCGTTTCCGCCACCTTGGCCACCGCCGCCGGCTCCGGCGGGCGTGGCCGGGCCGGCCGCCGCCGCCCCGAAAGGGGCGCCTGGCGGAAGGCGAGCTTGCCCACCGCGCTCCAGCCGAAGAAGCGGTTGACGCGCTGCAGGATGACATCCGAGGAGTGCTGGATCTCCAGCGCCATCGGCCCCTCGACCCGCAGGACGAGGGTCGCCGGCTCCTGCGGCTGGCCCTCCACCGGCCGCGGCCATTGCATCTTCAGCGGCTCCGAATGCGCCGCGACCTCGGGCCCCACAATCTCCGCCCACCGCGTCACCAGCTCGCGCGCG
>DASSRF010000142.1:0-9159 GCA_035701945.1 Caldimonas sp.
GGAATCGAGGATGTCCATCGGCGGCAGAACCTTTCGCGTCCAGCGTCGCGGCGGCCAGGCCGCTGCGCCGTCGTTGTCTCGTCGTAGTGCGGACGCGCCGATCATGGTGCCGATCGCCGCGACGCGCAACACATCTCGTCACGATTGACACCTTTGGTGCCGTGGACGCGGGGGTCGCCGGCGCGCCGGCGCGCGCCACGCCGGCGCCGCCGCCGGCTCAGGAGCGCCAGGCGGCGCGTGCCAGGCGGACGAGCTTCCGGTTGGTGTCGGCGAGCCGGTCGTCGAGCAGCCCGGCGACTTCGGACTGCGCCTTTTTCCAGCTGACCAGCGCCTTGGCAAACACCGTGCGGCCGTTGCGCGTCAGGCGCGGGATGCGCTGGCGGCGATCGTCGCCGACGTCGAGGGCGACGAGGCCTTCGCGCTCGAGGATGCGCAAGGTGCGGATCAGCGTCGTCTCGTGCATCGCGAGGCGCGCGGAGAGCTCCTTGACGGTGACCCCGTCGGCGCTCGAGACCGCCCACAGCACCGCCATCTGGCTCGCCTGGATCCCGGCGTTCGCGAGATGGCGGTCGTAGACGCTCGACACCGCGCGCGCCGCCATGCGCAGGTTGCCGCAGAGGCACTCGAGACCGCGCCGGCTGAGCTGGTCGACGACATCCATCGCGGGCAGTATAGGTGGGCCGATCCGCTGCGATCGCGTGCGCGCGCGTGTCGCGCTTTCGGTGCTCATACCGACCACGCGACGGCGCGAAGCTCGTCGTCGTCGGCTTCGGCGGGGCCGTCGCGCAGCAGGTAGCCGCGCCCGTACACGGTCTCGACGTGCAGCGCGTGGCCGGCGACCTCGCGCAGCTTCCTGCGGATGCGGCAGACGTGCATGTCTGCGCTGCGCCGCGTTTCCGCGTTCGCGCTGCGGCCGAGCGTGCGCGCGATCGTCTCGCGGTGGACGAGCTCGCCGGGGTGCGACGCGAGCAGGAGCAGCAGCTCGAACTCGCCGCCCGTGAGGGCGAGCTCGGCGTCGCCGATCCTCGCCGACGCGCGCCGCGGGTCGAGCCGCAGCGGACCGAAGTGGACGTCGGCGCGCTCCTGCCGCGGCCGCTGCTGCGCGACGCCGACGAGGCAGCGCAGCTGCGCCGCGACGATCCGAAGCGACGTCGGCTCGACGAGCACCTGCGTGGCGCCGGCGTCGAGCACCTGCAGCTGGCGCTCCTCGTCGGCGGCGTCGAGGACGGCGAGCGTCGGCACGTCGGCGGCGTCGCGCAGGCTCTGCAGCATCCGCAGCAGGGAGGCGTCGAAGCCGCGGCCGAGGAGGAGGGCGGCGTCGAAGCGCCACTGCCCGAGGACGGCGAGCGCCGACGGGAGCGACTCGACGTAGTACGCCTTGAAGCCGGCGGCGCTCAGCTCGTGGCGGAACGGCTCGCAGAGGTCGCGATCGGAGGCGATGACGAGGACGAGCGGGACCATGGCGGTCAGTGCGGCGCAGCCGCTGGTCGAAGATGGCGAAAGAGCGTCGATCGCGAGCCGAAGCCGCTGCGCTCGGCCGCCTCGCCGCGACCGACGCCGCACGCGAGCAGCCGGCGCGCGACGGCGACGCGCTTCCTGACGAGAAAGGCATGCGGCGTCTCGTCCATGACGAGCGCGAACAGGCGTGCGAAGTGAAACGGCGAGAGGTTCGAGACGCTCGCGAGCTGCTCGACCTTGAGCGGCTCGGCGAAGTGGCCCTGGATGTAGTCGGCGCTCAGCAGCAGGCGCCGGAAGAGCGCGTCGCGCGTCGCGGGTCGTGCGCAATCGATGCGCGCCGCGCGTGCGCGCAGCGCCTGCTCCTCGGCGACGAGACCCGACCAGAGCTCGGCGGCGACCTCGCCGCTCACGACGGCGCGGCGGCCGCGCTCGCAGCGCTCGGCGAGGGCGACGATCGTGCGGCCGACCGGCCCGTCGATCGAACGCAGCGTCGGCGTGAAGTCGCCGCGCGGGAAGGCGGCACCGGCGGGCACGGCGAGCTCGACGACGAACGGCTCGGTGTTCGGCTCGACCGCGATCACGGGCGCTGCCGACGCCGCGACGGCGAAGACGTCGACGTCGATCCGCGCCGGCCGCGGCGCCCACGCGATCGTCTCGGCGCCGCGCCGCACCGTCCGCAGCACGACGGAGCCGCCGGCCTGCGCGCGCGGCTCGGTCGTCCGCCACGGTGCGGGGGCGCGCAGGCTCGGGATCGGCGTCATGTCGCGGCAGCTCTCGGCGGCGCGGCGGATCGAGTCGTGCCGCGCCGGAATCCAGTATAGATGTATATGCATCTTCACCGAAGCAGTGTTTTCGCTGACGGTGAGCGCGGGTGAGCGCGGGCGAATGTTTCGAACCTGTCGCGAAGCGGCGCGGGCGTTGCGTCGGCGACGCGCGCGTTCGAGATTCGCAGGAACTGCAACGCGGGCGTCACGGCGCGTTCACAGAATCGGCGTTCGCGTGCGCGAGACATCGCGCCCTTGCGCACATCGAACAGCGACCGTCGGAGGAGACGAATGAGGACGACGAAGCTCTGCAGTGCATTGATGCTGGCCTCGGGGGGCGTGCTTCTGAGCGCAGGCCCCGCCGCGATCGCGCAGACGACAGCACCGGCGACGCAGACGCTCGAGCGCGTCGAGGTCACCGGCTCGAACATCCGCCGCATCAACTCCGAGACGGCGTCGCCGGTGACGACGGTGACGCGCGAGGACATCCAGAAGTCGTCGCGGACCAGCGTCGCCGAGTACCTGCAGACGCTCTCGGTCGACAACCAGGGCTCGGTGCCGAAGACCTCGGGTGCCGGCTTCGCGTCGGGCGCGTCGGGGATCTCGCTGCGCGGCCTCGGCGCCGCGTCGACGCTCGTGCTGCTGAACGGCCGCCGGATCGCGCCGTACGGGCTCGCCGACGACGGCCAGAAGGTGTTCGCCGACCTCAACCTGATCCCGCTCGATGCCGTCGAGCGGATCGAGATCCTGAAGGACGGCGGCTCGGCGATCTACGGCTCCGACGCGATCGCGGGCGTCGTCAACGTCATCCTGCGCCGCGACTACCGCGGCCTGTCGGCCAACGTCAGCTTCGGGACGTCGGAGTACTGGAACGCGAAGGAGAAGCGCGCATCGCTGACGGGCGGCATCGGCGACCTGCAGACGCAGGGCTTCAACGTCCTCGCCAACTTCGAGGTCGGGCGCCAGGGAGCGGCGTACTACCGCGACATCACCGACCGCGGCCAGGTCGGCCGCACCGACCTGCGCGACTACGGCTTCGACGCCGAGACCGCGGGCGGCACGGGCTTCCTCGGCGGCACCGGCGCGATCAACGCCGGCGGCGCGGGCGGCGGCAGCGCGGTCAACGGCAACGTCCGCAATCCCAACACCCTCGTCTACTACAACCGCGGCAACCTCGATCCCGCGACCGGATTCACGCGCACCTTCCCGGGCGCCGCGTGCGCGAACTTCACCAGCCATCCGCAAGGCGACCCGGGCGGCGGCTGCGTGATCGACGCGACGCAGCTCTACAGCCAGATCCAGCCCTCGCAGGAGTACTACAACCTCTTCCTGCGCGGCACGCTCAACATCACGCCGACGGTGCAGGGCTACGGCGAGTTCAACTGGTACAACAACAAGTCGCGGCCGTACACGACGCCGTCGGGAGTGAGCACGTCGGTCGGCTATCCGGGCGGACCGGTGAACAACGCGGTCACCGCGCTCGGCCCCGACCATCCCGACAACCCCTACTTCGGAACCGCGGCGCGGTTTCGCTACCTCGCGACCGACGTCGGCCCGCGCGTGACCGACGTCGACACCGACTTCTACCGCGTGCTCGCCGGAATCAAGGGAACCACCGGCGGATGGGACTGGGACAGCGGGCTGCTCTATTCGGAGAGCAGGACGTCGAATGCGCGGACCGGCTATCTGCAGCGCGACGTCGCGTACGCGTTGCTCGATCCGACCGGCTTCACGGTCCAGCCCGGCGGCACGACGCCGTCGCCGATCAACAACGCCGCGGTCGCGGCGGCGAACAGCCCTGCGTACGCGGCGCTGCCGCCAGGGTCGTACTGGCGCATCGGCGAGAACGCCGGGCTCAACTCGGCAGCGCTCTACGCCGCGTTGTCGCCGACCATCACCAACGACTCGAAGTCGAAGATCACCCAGATCGACGCCAAGGCGACGCGCGAGATCGCGCAGCTCGCGGGCGGCGGGCTCGGGCTCGCGATCGGCGCCGAGCTGCGCCGCGAGTCGATCTTCCTGACGCCGCTGACGGGCACCGAGCGCGGCAACATCATGGGCCTCGGCTATTCCGCCTACGACGGCGCGCGCACCGTCTACGCGGGCTACGCCGAGCTGCTCGCGCCGGTGACCAAGCAGGTCGAGATCAACGCCGCGCTGCGCTACGACCACTATTCGGATGCCGGCAGCTCGACGACGCCCAAGGCCGGCATCAAGTGGACGCCGCTGCCGCAGCTCGCGCTGCGCGCGACGTACGCAAGGGGCTTCCGGGCGCCGAGCCCGCCGGAGAACGGCACCGGCGGGATCGCGGCGTTCTCCGCCGCCGCCGATCCGGTGCGCTGCAATCTCGGCATCGCCGCCGCGTGCGGCGCCGGGCAGATCGCGATCATCACGTCGCCGAATCCGAACCTCAAGCCGGAGAAGTCGGACAACTACACGCTCGGCCTCGTCTTCGAGCCGACGTCGAAGACGAGCATCGCGTTCGACTACTTCGACATCACGCGCAAGGACGAGATCAACCAGGAGCTGACCGACGCGGCGATCGCCAAGGGCAACGTCGTCCGCGACCCGGGCGGCGCCGTGCCGGGCGTGGCCGGCGATCCGGGCCCGATCCTGGCGGTCTTCGGCCAGTACGTGAACTCGTCGAAGACGAAGGTCCGCGGCTTCGACGTCGACGCCAAGCAGGGCTTCGATCTCGGCGGCAACGTCGGCCGCGTGACGCTGACCGCGTTGTGGACGCACCTGTTCACGTTCAACCGGACCGAGCTCGACGGCTCGTCGCGCGACTTCGCCGGCACGCACGGCAACTGCGACGTCACCAACTGCATCGGCACGCCCGCCGACCGCGTCAACCTGAGCGCGTTCCTCGACAGCGGGCCGTACCGGGTCGGCGTCAACATGATCTACCGCGCCAGCCTCGACAACAAGAACTTCAAGAACGATCCGGCGGGCTGCGCGACGTTCTTCGCCGACGGCAGCGAAGCGCCCGCCGGCTGCAGGATCGCGTCGTTCACGACGTTCGACCTCGTCGGCCGCTGGCTGCCGATGCAGAACCTCGAGGTCTACGGCTCGATCCGCAACGTCTTCGATCGCAAGCCCCCGCTCGACGTCACGACCTACGGCGCGGTCTCGTACAACCCGCTCGACTACGCCGGCGCGATCGGCCGCTTCTGGAGCGTCGGCGTGCGCTACAAGTTCTTCTGACCGCGGCGCTCGCGCGCGAGCGGGCGCCCTCTGCGGGCGCCATCCGCTTGCGATCGGCTACCTCTTGAAACACGTCGGCCGCGACGAGCGTGAACTTGCGCCAACGTTTTCTCGCCGAACAAACCGTTGCAGCGATCGGGCGCCACGAACGGCGCCTCGCCCCGTAGGATCGTTCGCATCGGTGGGCCGCTGGCCGCCGCTGGCGACGGTCCGCCGTCGTCGCACGGGTTCGGGGAGAGGGCATGGCCTTCGTGATGATTGCCACCGGCACGACCAGCCGGTCGCGGGTGCGGACGCTTCCGGTGCGGCCGCTGATCGCAGCGATGGGAGTCGCAGCGCTCGCCCTGCTCGCTTCGGGCGGCGCGGTCGGCTACTGGGTCGCCGAGCTGGCGACGCGTTCGCTGCCGTCTTCTTCGACGGCTGCCGCGGCGGCGACGTCGGCCGAGCCGCTCGCCGTTCCGTTCACGCTCGAGCAGGTCGGCGCGATCTCGGCGCGCCTGTTCCGCCTCGAAAGCGAAGCCGCGCAGCTGAGCAGGAAGATCGGCGTCCTGAAGAGCAGCCCGGTGTTGCCGGGGGCGCGCGCTCCGGCGCGCGAGGCGCCCGCGCAGCCGGAAGCGAACGGTGCGAGCGGCGGGCCGTTGCTGCCGGCGCGCACGAGCGCCGTCGACCTCGGCGCGCTCAACGACCAGCTTGCGCGCATCCAGACCCAGATCACGATGGTGGCCAACGCCGCTGCCCAGCAGTCGTTCGAGCTGATGCGGCTGCCGACGCGGCTGCCGATCGCCGGCGCCGAGCTGACCTCGACGTTCGGCAACCGCGCCGATCCGTTCGCGCACACGCACGCGTTCCACGCCGGAATCGACCTGGCGGCGCCGCGCGGCACGCCGATCGCTTCGGCGGCCGGCGGCATCGTCGCCTTCGCCGGATTCCGCCGCGACTACGGCTGGGTCGTCGAGATCGACCACGGCAACGGCCTGTCGACGCGCTACGCGCACGCCTCCGAATTGCTCGTCCGCGCCGGCGAGGTCGTCGCTCCCGGCGACCGCATCGCGATGGTCGGATCGACGGGTCGTTCGACCGGGCCGCACCTGCACTTCGAGGTGCTGCGCGCCGGCGACCACGTCGACCCGCGGCGCTACCTCGCGGGCCTGTGAGCGGAACGCTCGCGATGGCCGCCAACGGGCTCGGCCGCACCGCGACGCACGATCTCACCCGCATCGCCCTCACGCTGACGCCGCCGCCGCGGCGCGCCCGGCGCTTTCTCGCCGCGGTCGCGTTCGTCGCGGTCGCGTTCGCCGCCGGGTTCGGCGCGCACGAGCTGCTGCGCGAACCGCCGGTGCCAGTCGTCGTGCGGCCGCCGCCGGCGGCGCCGAGCTCCGAGCTCGCCCAGCTGCGCCAGCAGCTCGAGGAGGCCAGGCTCGGACTGCGCGTCGCCGAGGCGCGCGGCCAGGAGCTCGAGCGCCAGGTCGATTCGCTCAACCAGAAGCTCACCGAATCGCAGGACGAGCTGACCTTCTTCCGCAAGGCCCGCGAGGGCCGCAAACACTAGTTCAGTGGACTAGAAACAGGCACTCAGCGAAGGAGATCGCGATGTTCGGAGAACCGAAACGGCAGCCGTTCATCAAGACGGCGCAGCTCTCGACGCTCATCGCCGAAGGCGTCGAGATCACCGGCGACGTCGCGTTCGCCGGCGGCATGCGCATCGACGGCCGCGTGCGCGGCGACGTCAGCGGCAGAAGGCTCGACACCAAGACGGCATCGCTCCTGGTCCTCTCGGCGAAGGGCCACATCGAAGGCTCGATCCGCTGCGGCGACGCCGTCATCAACGGCACCGTCGTCGGCGACCTCGACGTCGAGCACCGGCTCGAGCTGCAGTCGGACGCGAAGGTGACCGGGACGATCCGCTATCGGCAGCTGCAGATGGACGTCGGCGCGAGCGTGCAGGGACACCTGCTTCGCGTCGAGGCGCAGGCGAGCGCCGGCAATGTCGTCGAGCTCGCCGCCGACAAGGCGCCGCTCGCGCTGGAGCGCCGCTGACCAGGAAGCGCCATCGCTGGCCGCGGTGGGTGCCGCCCCGCCGCCCGCACGCCATGACGACGTCGGCATGGCTGCGCAAGAATGCTCCACGCGTGTTCCGCGTTCGTGGAGCGTTCGATGGTGCCTTGCCGTAGCAATCGTCTCGTCGCCGCGCTCGTCGCGTCCGCGTTCGTCGTCGGCGCCGCGTCCCACGCGTTCGCGCAGGCGCAGCCGGCTCGTGCATGCGAAGCGCCCGAGCACCGCCAGTTCGACTTCTGGGTCGGCCGCTGGGACGTCTACGGTCCGAAGGGCAGGAAGGCGGGCGAGAACCGGATCGAGGCGATCGCCGACGGCTGCGCGCTCCTCGAGCAGTGGACCGGCAGCGGCGGCTTCACCGGCAAGAGCCTCAACATCTACGACGCCGGCGACCGCCGGTGGCACCAGACCTGGGTCGACAGCAGCGGGACGCTGCTCGTGCTGACGGGCGGTCTCGTCGAACGCAGCATGGTGATGTCGGGGGTCACGCCGAGCCCGAGCGATCCTTCCAAGTCGGTGCAGCAGCGGATCACGTGGACGCCCGATGCCGACGGCAGCGTGCGCCAGCTGTGGGAGACCTCCGCCGACGACGGCAGGAGCTGGACCGTGGTCTTCGACGGCCGCTACGTGCGAGCGCCGTAGCGCTCCGTATCATGGACCGCGCCGCGCGCCCGCCGCGGCATCGAAGTCGCGGGCCATGTCGAGGACAACCATGCTGCAAAACCTCGTTCGCGGCGGCGCGCGCGCGCTGCTCGCGATCGCGACGCTCGCCGCGACGCTCTTCCCCGCGACCGCTGCCGATCCGCCGCCGCTCGTCGTCGGCTTCGTCTATGTCACTCCGGTCGGCGAGGCCGGCTGGACGTACCAGCACGAGCTCGGCCGGCGCGAGCTCGAACGCGCACTCGGTGCGCGCGTCAGGACGATCGCCGTCGAAGGCGTCGCCGAAGGGCCCGACGCCGAGCGCGTCATGCGCGACCTCGTCGCGCAGCAGGGCGCGCGGCTCGTCTTCGCGACGAGCTTCGGCTACCTCGAGCCGGCGCTGCGCGTCGCCGCCGACTTCCCGCAGGCGCGCTTCGAGCACGCCGGCGGCTACAAGACCGCGCCGAACCTCGCGACGTACGACGCGCGCTACTACGAAGCGCGCTGGATCGCCGGCTGGCTCGCGGGCAAGACGAGCAGGAGCGGCGTCGCCGGCTACGTCGCCGCGTTCCCGGTCCCCGAGGTCGTCCAGGGCATCGACGCGTTCGCGCTCGGCATGCGCGCCGCCAACCCGAAGGCGACGGTGCGCGTCGTCTGGCTGAACACCTGGTTCGATCCGGCCAAGGAGCACGACGCCGCGCAGGCGCTGATCGACCAGGGCGCCGACGTCCTGACCCACCACAGCGCGTCGACCGCGGTCGCGCAGACGGCGCAGGCGAACTTCGCGCGCCGCGGCGTTCGCGTCGTCTCGTACCCGAGCGACATGCGCGCGTTCGCCCCCGACGCGCAGCTCGTCGCGATCGTCCACCGCTGGGGTGGCTTCTACACCCGCATCGCGCAAAGCGTGCTCGACGGCACGTGGCGGCCGACGCCGGTCTGGGGCGGGATCGCGAGCGGGATGGTCGACCTCGATGCGATCGCGCCGGCGGTGCCCGCCGACGTCCGCGCCGGCCTCGCCGCGAAGCGCGCGGCGATCGTCGCC
>DASSRF010000143.1:0-3148 GCA_035701945.1 Caldimonas sp.
AGGGCTAGGCGCGAGCGAGGCCGTGTGGCTTCGCCACACAACGAGAGAGCAACGACGCCCTGCGGCCGGCGCGGCGCGTGCCCTCCGGGTGATCCCAGGAAACAAATCCCCTCTGCGTTGCAAATGCTCGCCGTAGCTGCGGCTACGGCTGCGCTTTGCGCCTTGATGGAATTCGTTTCCTGGGTCACGTGAATGCTCCGGTAGCGTCAACAGACCCCAACCAACCCTCTCGTGAGCCGGCGAGCAGTTGCTCGACCTTGAGCGCGTAGCGCCCGTTCGACGTGCCGTAGTGGCAGTCGAGGACCGGCACCCCGGCGACCTTGGCCTGGATCGACTGGCGCAGGTCGAGCTCGATGAAGTCGCCCGCCTTCAGCGCGAGCAGCTGCTCGACCGTCGCGGGCGCCTGCGCGAGCTCGGCGATCAGCTCGACCTCGGCGGCCTGGATCTGCTGCGTCATCAGGTTGACCCAGCGGCGGTCGGGTGCGAACGACGTGCCGTGCATCGTCGAGTAGAGGACGTCGCGGATCGGCTCGAGCGTCGCGTACGGAATGCAGAAGTGGATCGTCCCGCTCGCCTCGCCGATCTCGAGCGTGAACGACGTCGAGACGACGATCTCCGAGGGCTGCGCGACGTTGGCGAACTGCGGCTGCATCTCGGCGCGCTGGTAGTCGAGCTCGAGCGGATAGATGCCGTCCCAGGCGCGCTTGTAGTCGGCGATGACGACGTCGCACAGGCGCCGGATGACGCGCTGCTCGGTGGCCGAGAAGTCGCGCCCTTCGATCCGCGTCGGGTACTTGCCGGCGCCGCCGAAGAGCGCGTCGATCACCGCGAAGACGAGCGGCGGGTCGCAGACGACGAGCCCGAGCCCGCGCAGCGGCCGCACCGAGACGATGTTGAAGTTGGTCGGCGACGCGATCTCGCGCAGGAAGGCGCTGAACTTGTGGACGTGCATCGGCCCGATCGAGACCTCGGGGCTCTTCCTGATGAAGCCGAAGAGGCCGGTGCGGATGTTCTTCGCGAAGCGCTCGTTGATGATCTCGAGCGCGGGCATCCGCGCGCGGACGATCCGGTCCTGGTTGACGAGGTCGTAGCTGCGAACGCCCGCCTCGACGCGCTCCTCGGCCGGCGCCGCGTCGCCTTCGCCGGCGATGCCTTGCAGCAGCGCGTCGACTTCGTCCTGCGTCAGGATCTGCTCGTTCATTGAATGATGAAGCTCGAGAAGTGGACGCGCACGATCGGGTTGTGCTGCGCGCCGACGCCTCTCCGGCCCTTCGGCCTCGACGCCGCGGCGGCAGCGCCGCTCGCCGCCGCCGAAGCGCTCTCGCCCGGCGCCGCAGTCACGGGCTCGGGAGTCGCGACGTCGATCCCCATCGGCCGGACCGCCTCGCGCAGGATCTCCTGCGCGAGCACTTCCTTGCCTTCGCGATACATCAGCTCCTTCGACGTCTTGTTGGCGAGGATCAGCAGGATCGTGTTGCGGATCGCCGGCATGTACGCCTTGACCTGCTCGCTCGCGCCGTTGCTCTCCATCTCGAAGGTGATGCCGATCTGCGCGTAGCGGTCGGCCTCGCGGTCGGCGAGGTTGACGATGAACGGATCGAGCGGCAGGTAGATCGGGACGTTCTTCGGGTCGATGTGCGCGGCCGTCGACGCTGCGGTCTCGGCGGCCGTGCCCTCGTCGTCGCCCGCCGCTGCGGCACGCGCCGCGCGCTGCTTGACGAAGACGATCGCAGCGGCCGTGAGCGCGACCAGGAGGACGAGCACGACGACGCCGATGACGATGACCTTCTTCTTCGGGCGCCGGGCCGGCGCGGCGTCGGCGGCCGGCTCGGCCATCACTGCAGACATCGAAGCTCCTTTTGCGCCCCAGGGCGAGCGATCGGCGCGGACGCGCCGGCCGCCGCATCGCTCCCGTTCGAGGAAATTATGAAAACCGGCCCTCGGCGGGAAGCGGCGATAAGCGACGCTTTTCGCCGCCAGACGCACGCCCTCAGGCGTAGACGTCGACCCCGCCGGCCGCGACGCGAGGTTGCGCCACCCGCGCCGGCGCAGCGCCGGTCGCCGGCAGCGCCACCTGCGCGCGCGCCGCGCCGCTGCCATCGTCGTCGCCGCGAGGCCGGCTGCCCGCGTGCTGCGAGACGCCGCCGCCGGCGAGCGTCAGCCCGGCGTCGCGCAGCGCGCTCGCGAGCTCGGGCAGGCCTTGCTCGATCGCGTGCCGCGTCGCCGCGAGGTCGGCGCCGAAGTCGATCCTGGCGTTCGTGCCGTCGAGCTCGATGCGGATCGACACCGGGCCGGTCTCGACGGGATGGAGATGCAGCTCGGCGTGCTGGACGCCGTCGCGGGCGAGGACGCTGACCTGAACGCCGAGCGCGGCCGCGAAGTCGGGCGAGTCGATCGGCGTCGCGAGCGCGAGCGCTGCTGGTGGGGAGGCGACGTCGCGCGACCCGGTGGCGACGCTCGCGATGCCGCTCCCGCCGACCGGCAGCGCCGTGCCGTGGAGGGTGCTCGGCGTATGCGCGAGCGACGGCTCGGCAGCGCGAAGCCGGTCGCCGAGCGCGCTCGTGAAGGTCGCTTCGGCGTGCGGGTCGCGGCGTTGCCCGGGCCCGCTCGCGGCGGCCAGGTCGCGCTCGTCGACGGCGTCGACGGCGGCCTTGTCGCGCGCGCCGAACGCCATCCGCGACGCGGCGCCCCGGCTGCCGTCGTCGACTGCAATGGCGCCATCGTCTTTCGCCCGGGCGACGACGTCGTTCGCGTCGTCGCGTGCGGTCGCGACATCACGCGATGTCGACTGCTCGGCGAGGAGCGCGAGCGCCGGTGGCCGATCGCCGGACGGCGCCGCTGCGGCTGCGGGCGAGGCACGTTCGTCGTGCGCAGCGTCGACTTCGCTCTTCGTGTGCTCGGTGTCGACGGTCGCCTTCGCGCTCGCTCGCTTCGGAGTCGGCGTGTTGGTCTTCGTCGTGGCCGACGCGCGCGACGTGCTCGAGGATGTCGTCGCCGCAGGCTCCGGAGCCTCGCAAGGTTCGGTCGCGTCGGCCTTCGGCGCGCGGTCGGTGGGCACAGCCGGACTTGGCGCCGCGGCGGGCGAAGCCGATGCGGCGGCTTCGCTGCGGCGCGCGCGCAGCAGCTCGGCGAAGCGGCGCGCGCCGGC
>DASSRF010000144.1:0-3648 GCA_035701945.1 Caldimonas sp.
ACGTCTTGCTCGCGACGACGAAGAGCGTCTCTTCGTGCCGCAAGCCGGCGAGCGTCGTCGCGAGGTCGTCGCCGTCGACGTTGGCGACGAAATGGAACGCGAGGCGCGGATGGACGACGTGCGCGAGCGCGCGCACCGCCATCCGCGGCCCGAGGTCGCTGCCGCCGATGCCGATGTTGACGACGTGGCGAAGCGGCGCCGCGCCGGGCGCGGGCGCGTCGGCGCGCCGCCGCACGGCCTCGGCGAACTCGAGCATCGCGTCGAGGACGCCGTGCACCTCGTCGGCGTACGGAGCGGCGCCGCGCGGCGCGCGCAGCGCCGTGTGGAGCACCGCTCGCCCTTCGGTCGTGTTGATCGCGGCGCCGGCGAGCATCGCGTCGCGCTGCGCCTCGAGGCCGCACTCGTTCGCGAGGTCGACGAGAAAGCGCAGCGTCGCGACGTCGAGCAGGTTCTTCGAAAGGTCGCAGAAGACCTCCGGCGCGTCGAACGAAAGCGAAGCGAAACGTCCGGCGTCGCCCGCGAACGCCTCGCGCAGGTCGAAGTCGCGGCCGTGCGCCTGCCAGTGGCCGGCGAGCGCCGCCCAGGCGGCGGTGCGGTCGCAGCGCGTCCACGTCGTCGTCGGCGCGGCGACCATTGCTACGGCTTCACCGCCGGATCCCAGTGCTCGGCGATCTTGCCGTTCTCGATCCGGAACATGTCGAACCAGGTCGTCGTGTACTTCTTCGCCGGGTCCTTCGGGTCCGCATGCTCGCGCGCGAAGCTGAGCACGACGAGGTCGCCCTCGGCGACGATGGCGACGAGCGGCGCCTTGATCCGCGCCTCGATCGGCGCGGGCTTTCGCACGCGCTGGAAGAACTCGACGAACGCCGCCCGGCCGGTCGGCACGTTCGGGTTGTGCTGGATGTACGACTCGGCCATGTACTTGTCGGCGAGCTCCATGTGCGCGCCTTCGAAGACCTCGCGCCAGAAGTCGAAGACGAGCCGCTTGTTGGCGGCGAGCTTCGCGTCCGGGCTGGCGAGGAGCTTCTCCTGGTCCGCCGCGGCGGTGACGGCGACCTGGGCGAACGCCGCGGGCGCGAGCACCAGCGCGGCGACGAAGGCGAATCGGGCAATGAGCGGCGTGCGCATCGAACGATCGTATCCTTTCCGCATGTCGTTCGACCTCGTCCTCTTCGGCGGCACCGGCGACCTGACGTGGCGAAAGCTGATGCCGGCGCTCTTCCAGGCGTGGCGGCACGGCAAGCTCCCGCCGGGCGGCCGCATCCTCGCCGTGTCGCGCCAGCAGCTCTCCGACGACGCGTACCGCGCCTGGGTCCACGAGCGCTTCGCCGAGGTCGAGAACGCGAAGCGGCCGAGCGACGACGAGTTCGCGCGCTTCGCGGCGCTGCTGCACCACCTGTCGATGGACCTCTCGCACGCCGCCGACTACGCGCGGCTGAAGGCGTGGCTGTCGTCGGGCGAAGGAGGCGGCAGCGCGGCCGACGTCGACGTCATGTACCTCGCGACGAGCCCCGAGCTCTTCCCGGTCGTCTGCGCCAACCTCGGCGCGGCCGGCCTCAACGGACCGAACGTGCGCGTGGTTCTCGAGAAGCCGCTCGGCCACGATCTCGAGAGCGCGCGCGCGATCAACGCCGTCGTCCGCTCGGTGTTCACCGAAGAGCAGGCGTTTCGCATCGACCACTACCTCGGCAAGCCCGCGGTGCAGAACCTGATGGCGCTGCGCTTCGGCAACGTCCTGTTCGAGCCGCTCTGGCGGCGCGAGGCGATCGCCAACATCCAGATCACGCTCGCCGAGTCGATCGGCGTCGGCACCCGCGGCGACTTCTACAGCCGCACCGGCGCGCTGCGCGACATGGTGCAGAACCACGCGCTGCAGCTGCTGACGATGATCGCGATGGAGCCGCCGCCGCGGATGGTCGCCGACGCGATCCGCGACGAGAAGCTGAAGGTGCTGCGCTCGCTGAAGCCCTTCGACGACGACAGCGTCGCGCGCGACGTCGTCCGCGGCCAGTACCGCGCCGGCACCGTCGACGGCCGGCCGGTGCCGGCGTTCGTCGACGAGGACAAGGTGCCGCGCGGCAGCACGACCGAGACCTTCGTCGCGCTGCGCACCGAGGTGCGCAACTGGCGCTGGGCCGGCGTGCCGTTCTACCTGCGCACCGGCAAGCGCCTCGCGCGCCGCGACGCGCAGATCGTCGTCAACTTCCGGCGCACGCCGCACGCGCTCTTTCCCGGCCTCAATCCGCCGAACAAGCTCGTCATCAAGCTGCAACCCGAGGACGGCCTCGAGCTGCACCTGCTCGCCGCCAAGGGAGCGTTCCAGGGCGAGGCGCTCGTTCCGGTCTCGCTCGACCTCGACTTCGACAAGACGTTCGCCGCCGATCGCGTCGGCGCCTACGAGCGGCTGCTGCTCGACGTCATCGCCGGCCGGTTGAACCTCTTCGTCCGCAGCGACGAGCAGGAGCAGGCGTGGTCGTGGGTCGAGCCGATCCTCGACGCCTGGCAGCGCGACGACACCGGCCCGCGGACGTACGCGGCGGGAACTTGGGGCCCGGCTGCGGCGAGCGCGCTCGTCGCCCGCGACGGCCACGCGTGGGACGAGGAGGACTAGGCGCGCGCGCTACTTCGGATCGAGGCCGCCGATCGGGTGCTTGTCCTTCTCGGGCGGAATCTCGACGACCTTCGACTCCTCGTTCTCTTCGCGGAACTGGTTCGGGTTGGCGTTCTTCTCGGATTGCTCGAGCTCGTCGCGCTGCTTCTTGGCGTCGGTATCGGCCGAACGGTCGGTGGTGGTCGTACCCATGTGCGTCTCCTCGGCGCGCATACCGCGCCGTCCACCGCAGTGGACCC
Source organism: Caldimonas sp. (assembly GCA_035701945.1). Lineage (GTDB taxonomy): Bacteria > Pseudomonadota > Gammaproteobacteria > Burkholderiales > Burkholderiaceae_C > Schlegelella_A. The sequence goes on from DASSRF010000144.1 coordinate 2,851, forward strand.
CAGCGGCGGCGCCGCCGCGAGCCGGCAACCGCGCGTCGTCCTGTGGGAAATCGCCGGCAGACGGCCGCCGTCGAAATCGCGACACTCGGCGTCGCGCGCCGGCGTCGCGGCGCGCGAGCGGAGCGATGCATGACAGCGAGCGCGAACAAGCCGGCTTCGCCGCGGCACTTCTCGATGATCCGCGGCTTTCACCTCGCCGACGTCTTCACGCTCGGCAACGCCGCGTGCGGCTTCGCCGCGGTGCTGACGGCGATGCGCTCGCTCGCGAGCGGGCGCGTCGAAGACCTGCTCGTCGCCGCCGCGTTCGCGCCGGCCGCGCTCGTCTTCGACGTCCTCGACGGCCGCATCGCGCGCTGGCGGCAGACATCGTCGGCGCTCGGCCGCGAGCTCGATTCGCTGGCCGACGTCATCTCGTTCGGCGTCGCGCCGGCGGCGCTCGCGTTCGCGTGCGGCGCGCGCGGCGGCTGGGACGCGGTCGTCCTCGTCTACTTCGTCTGCTGCGGCGTCTCGCGGCTCGCGCGCTACAACGTCACCGCCGAAGCGATGTCGGAGGAGGCGGGCAAGGTCACGTACTTCGAAGGCACGCCGATCCCGACGAGCGTCGTGCTGACGGCGATCCTGGCGTGGGCGGCGTGGCAGGGGCGCGTCGGCGAGCGGCTCTGGGGCGGGACCTGGTCGCTCGCTGGGGCCGAGCTGCACCCACTGGTGCTGCTGTTCGCGCTCTCCGGAACGCTGATGGTGAGCAAGACCTTGCGGATTCCGAAGCTCTGACCACGCGACGCGGTCTGTGCGGACGAG
>DASSRF010000145.1:0-6217 GCA_035701945.1 Caldimonas sp.
GCGTCGCCGTCTCGGCAGCGCCGCGCGGCGCAACGACGCGCTCGGGGTCGAGCGCCGACCGATCGAAGCTGAGCACGAGCCGCGTGCCGGCGCGCGCGTCGTCGCTCGCGCCGAGCCAGTGCGCGAGCGACGCGATCGGCAGCACGGTCGCGACGCGCGCGCGCCCGCACTGCTCGCTCGCCGACGCCGCGACCGCCTGCCAGTGGCGGCGACGCAGCTCGGCGCGCTCGCCGGCGAGGCGCAGCACCGAGCGCGCGCAGACGAGCGGCTGGATCGCGGCCGCGCCGAGCTCGCCGGCCTTCTCGACGAGCGCGTCCATGCGATCGTTCGCCGGCATCCCGATCGCGAGCGTCACCGCGCAGCCGAGCTCGCGCTCGACGGCGATCGGCGTTCCGACGCGGACGACGGCGCGGCCGCGAGCGATCTCGACGAGCTCGCCGGGCCAGTCGGCGTCGTCGCTGCCGTTGAAGAGGACGACGGCGTCGCCGCGCTCGAGACGCAGCGCATGGACGTGGCGCAGCGCCGGTGCCGGCAGCTCGACCAGCGTGCCGACGGCGAACGGCGCGGCGACGAAGATGCGCGGCGTCATGCGCTGCTCACGGCCGCGTGCCGAGGTCGCGAACGAGGCCGAGCCAGCGCCGCGCGACGCGGCGCAGCGCGCGCGCGATCCGCCACGCGAACGAACGCCGCAGCGCCGCCATGACGCGCTCGCGCGTGTCGCGCCACCACTCGACGCTGCGGGCGAACCACGGAAACGTCATCAGCTGCGCCTCGACGAGCACGAACAGGCGGCCCACGAACGCGGTGCCGAGGACCTTGGCGGCGACGATGACCGAGATGCCGAGCGTCGCGCGCCCTTCCTGGATCAGCCAGAGCGCGACGAGCTTGACGGGAAACAGGAGCAGCGCGGGAACGAGAAAGAGCGCGAGCGCGACCCGGCGAGGCGCCTGGCGGATCGCCTGCTCGAGCGCCGCGAGCGGCGGCCAGCGCGCGATCGCTGCGGCGAGCGCGGCGAGCGGCCGCCAGCCCCACTCCTCGATGAAGATGACGACGACGAGGAGCGCGAGGAGGACGCCTCGCAGCGGCCGCCACAGCCAGCGCGCGACCCTGCGGACGCCGCGGTGCGGAGGCCGCGCCGTCTCGGGATCAACCGCCGTAGAGCGTCCTTTTCGCCTCGGCGGCGGCGCCTTCGCCCTTGCGGTCGCGGATCTGCTCGATGACGCGCTGCGCGACGTCGCGCAGCTCCTCGACCGTCGACGCCTTGTCGACGGCGAGCGTGAGCGTGAACCCGCGCAGGCCGAGCTGGCTCGAGATCAGCTTGGTCAGCGCCGCGGTGAAGTCGCTGTAGTCGAGCGCCTTCGTCTCGAGCGGCAGCGGCATCGTCGGTCGCGTCGTCTCGAACGCGGTCGCGCGGGCCGGGTTTCCCGTCGTCACTGCGCCGGCCGCGGGCGCGATCAGGTCGAGCTTGCGCAGCTCCTGGAAGTCTTCGGCGGTGATGCCGGCGAGGTTGGCGAGGAGCATCTCCTCGGACTTGACGCCGTCGATGAGCAGCAGCAGGTTGCGGCGCGGGCGCTCCTTGACGAGCGCCCTGTTCTGCATCTCGGCGCGCCCCGCGTCGGTCTTGACCCAGATCACCCCAGTGTTCCCGTTGCCTTCGAGCGCGCGCGACCAGCCATGACAACCGCGAAATGTATCAGCATGCCCATCCGCGCGACCGCTCCGCCCGCGCGCTCGTCAGGCCTTGTCGCGCAATTCCCGACGCAGCACCTTGCCGACCGGCGTCTTCGGCAGCTCGGTGCGGAACTCGACGATCTTCGGCCGCTTGTAGCCCGTGAGATTTGCCTCGCAGTAGGCGCGCACCGCCGCCTCGGTGACGCTCGGGTCCTTCCTGACGATGACGAGCTTGACCGCCTCGCCGGCCTTGCTGTCGGCAACGCCGACCGCGGCGCACTCGAGGATGCCCGGCATCTGCGTGACGACGTCCTCGACCTCGTTCGGATAGACGTTGAAGCCGCTGACGAGGATCATGTCCTTCTTGCGGTCGACGATCCTGAAGTAGCCGCGCTCGTCGACGGTGCCGATGTCGCCGCTCCGGAAGAAGCCGTCGGCGGTCATGACCTTGGCGGTCTCGTCCGGCCGCTGCCAGTAGCCCGCCATCACCTGCGGCCCCTTGATCGCGATCTCGCCGGGAGTGCCCATCGGCACCTCGTTGCCGTCGTCGTCGAGCAGCTTGAGCTCGGTGTTGGGCATCGGCAGGCCGATGTTGCCGCTGTAGGCGGTGCTGTCGACGGGATTGCACGTCGCCGAGGGCGACGTCTCCGAGAGGCCATAGCCCTCGACGATCGGGCAGCCGGTCTTTTCGAGCCAGAGCTTGGCGGTCGCGCTCTGCACCGCCATGCCGCCGCCGACCGAGATGACGAGCGAGCTCCAGTCGACGGTGCCGAAGTCGGGATGGTTGGCCATCGCGTTGAACAGCGTGTTGACGGCGGGAAAGCTGTGGAACTTCTCGCCTTGCAGCGACTTGAAGACGGCGGGCAGGTCGCGCGGATTCGGGATCAGGATGTTGGCGCCGCCCATGCGCATGCCGAGCATGATGTTCGTGTTGAAGCCGAAGATGTGATAGATCGGCAGCGCGCAGATGGTCACGATCTGCTCGCCCGCCGGGATCTTCTTCAGCGCCGGCTGGTACCACGCCTCGGACTGCAGGATGTTGGCGACGAGGTTCCTGTGCAGGAGCACCGCGCCCTTGCTGACGCCGGTCGTGCCGCCGGTGTACTGCAGCACCGCGATGTCGTCGGGCCCGACCTGCGCCGGCGCGAGCGGCTTCGCGCGCCCTTCGGCGAGCGCGTCGTTGAAGCGGACCGCGCCCGGCAGCTCGAACGCGGGGACGAGCTTCTTCGCCTTGCGAACGACGTAGTTGACGATCAGGGATTTCGGAAAGCCGAGCATGTCGCCCATGGCGGCGAGGACGACGGTCTTCGTCGGCACCGCCGCCATCACCTGCTGCAGCACGTTCGCGAAGTTCTCGAGGATGACGATCGCCTTGGCGCCCGAGTCCTTGAGCTGGTGCTCGAGCTCGCGCGGCGTGTAGAGCGGGTTGACGTTGACGACGACGAGGCCGGCGCGCAGGATCGCCGCGATCGCGACCGGGTACTGCGGCACGTTCGGCATCATCACGGCGACGCGGTCGCCGCGCGCGAGGCCGCGCGACTGCAGCCAGCCCGCGAGCGCCGCCGACGCCTGATCGACCTCGCGAAAGCTGATCGCGCGGCCCATGAACTTGTACGCCGTGCGGTCGGCGTAGCGGCGAAAGCTCTCGTCGAGCAGCGCGACGAGCGACGGGTACTGGTGAACGTCGATCTCGGCAGGGACGCCGGCCGGATACTGCTTCAACCAGACCTTCTCCATCGCCACGCTCGCTGGTTCAGAGATCGAGCGGCGATTCTGACGGACCGTTTCTGCTCGCCGCCTAGGGTGTTCCACGTCTTTTCCCGTTGACCACGCGGACATGGGAGAGCGGGCGGTGTGCTCCGCTCCATGTCCCCCGAGCCTGGCCTGAGCAGGGCGCCCCCGGCCCAATGCCCCGAATTCAACGAATCGATGGCGCGCATTCGCGGCGCGGCTAGCGCGGATTCGTGGCGCGCACCGAGCTTTCGGTCTGCACCGGCGCACCGACGTCCCAGCCGCCGCCGAGCGCCTGGATCAGCGAGATCGCACTGACCTGACGGTTGACCGCGACCTGGACGAGCGCGCGCCGCGCCGACAGCGCCGACGCCTGCGCGGTGACGACGTCGGTGTAGCTCAGCTGACCGGCGCGGTAGCGGTTCAGGATCTGCTGCTCGGTGAGGTCGGCGGCGTCGGACGCGACCTTGAGGAAGGCCGCCTGCTCGGCCTGCGCGCGCGCGTTGGCGAGCTGGTCCTCGACCGCCTGGAACGCGGTGAGCACGGTCTGCCGATAGCGCGCGATCGCCGCGTCGCGCGCCGCCTCGGCGCCGGCGACGCGCGCCGACGTCGCGCCGGCGTCGAAGATCAGCTGCGTCGCGGTCACGCCGAACGACCACACCGCCGCCGAGACCGAGAACAGGTCGCCGATCCGCGCGCCGCCGTTGCCGATCGTCGCACCGAGCGTGATGCTCGGGAAGTACGCCGAGCGCTCGATGCCGATCTGCGCGTTCGCCGCCGCGACCTGGCGCTCGGCCGACGCGATGTCGGGACGGCGCTGCAGCAGGTCCGACGGCACGCCGAGCGGCACGCCGGGAACGACGGCGTTCCACGGCGCCGGCGCGATCGTCAGCGTACCCGGTGCCTTGCCGGTGAGGACGGCGATCGCGTGCTCGAAGCGCGCGCGGTTGGCGCGCACGGTCGTCAGCGACGCCCGCGTCGTCGCCAGCTGCGTCTCGGCCTGCAGCACGTCGGTCCTGGCGACGACGCCGGCGGCGTAGCGGTTCTGCGTGATGACGAGCGCGCGCTCGTAGCCTTCGATCGTGCGCGCGAGCAGGTCGGCTTCGAAGTCGGCCTCGCGCAGCGAGAAGTAGTCGATCGCGAGCTCGCCCTGCGCCGACAGCCGCGCCGCCGCGAGATCGGCGGCGCTCGCCGACTCGCTCGCGCGCGCGCTCTCGACCGTGCGCGAGACGCGGCCCCAGAAGTCGGGCGCCCAGTCGCCGTTGACCGAGAGATTGAAGCGGTTGCCGGCGGTGCTCTGCGCGACCGCCGAGTTGTTGCCCTGGACCGTGCCGCCGCCGGCGCGCTGGGCGCTCAGCGATGCCGACACCGCAGGGAAGTACGACGCGCGCGCCTCCTTGACGAGCGCCTGCGCCTGTCGGTACGAAGCGACTGCGGCGGCGATCGTCTGGTTGGCGGCGTCGACCTCCTCGGCGAGACGCGCGAGCTCGGGGTCGTCGAACAGCCGCCACCAGTCGCCGCGGTCCAGGGTGTCGGCGGGCGCGGCGGGCAGCCAAGTCGCGCCGCCGTCCCGCGGCGCTTCCTTGTAGGTCGGCGACGTCGGCGCATCGGGCCGCGCGTAGTCGGGGCCGACCGCGCAGCCGGCGAGCGCGGCACCGAGCAGCGCCGCGACGAGGGCTGTCATCCTGAGCGGCAGCGAAGGATCTCGCCGCATGCGGCGCTGAGATCCTTCGCTTCGCACAGGATGACGGGGGTCGGAGCGGCTCACGACGATCCTTCGGTGGCCAGCAACGGCGCGGGCGGCGTCGCGTCTTCGCGCTTGCGCTTCCGCCTGAGCTTGTCGAGCACGACGTAGACGACCGGCGTCGTCAGCAGCGTCATCACCTGGCTCGCGATCAGTCCGCCGATGATCGCGACGCCGAGCGGGCGCCGCAGCTCGGCCCCCTCGCCGAAGCCGATCGCGAGCGGCAGCGCTCCGAGCGCGGCGGCGAGCGTCGTCATCAGGATCGGCCGGAAGCGCAGCAGCGATGCCTCGCGCGCCGCCTCGACCGCCGTCAGGCCGCGCGTGCGCTCGGCCTCGAGGGCGAAGTCGATGATCAGGATCGCGTTCTTCTTGACGATGCCGATCAGGAGGAAGACGCCGATCAGGGCGATGATCGAGAAGTCCATCCCGAACAGCAGCAGCGCGATCACCGCGCCGACTCCCGCCGAAGGCAGCGTCGAGAGCACCGTGAGCGGGTGGACCAGGCTCTCGTAGAGCATGCCGAGGACGATGTAGATGACGACGATCGCGGCGACGATCAGCATCGCCTGCTGACCCTGCGACTGCTGCGCCGCGAGCGCGGTGCCCTGGAACGAGCCGCGCACGTTGACGGGCATGCCGATCGCGGCCTCGGCTTCGCGGATCGCCCGGCCCGCGTCGGCGAGCGTCTTGCCGTCGGCGAGGTTGAACGAGATCGTCGTCGCGAGCTCGGTGTCCTGGTGGCTGATCGCGGTCGGCGTCGCGCGCTCGCGGACGCGCGCGACGCTGGCGAGCGGGACGAGCGGAGTGACGCTGTTGGCGAGCGCGTTGCCGCTCGACGGATCGCGCGACGCCGGGTTGGCGCTGAGCGTCGGCGTCGCTCCCGCCGCCGACGCGGCGGCCTGCTGGGCAGTCGCGACCGAAGTTCCGCTGCCCGCAGCAGGCTTGGCCGGCACGTAGACGTCGGCGAGCGCATTGGGGCCCTGCGCATAGCGCGGCGCCCATTCCATGACGACGTGGTACTGGTTGATCTCGCCGTAGATCGTCGCGACCTGGCGCTGGCCGAACGCGTTG
>DASSRF010000146.1:0-3475 GCA_035701945.1 Caldimonas sp.
CAGCGCACCGCTTGGCTGCCTGTCTTCCTCGACTACTACAACCACCGCAGGGCACACTCGGCCCTCGGCTTCAGGCCTCCCGCTTCCAGACTCGGCGGGAACAACCTATCGACCGCCAACATCTAGCGCGCGTCGGCGCCGTCAGAAGAAGCTCGCCGCGGCGTTGACCGTGAACGCCAGGATCGTCGTGTTGAAGACGAACGACAGGATCGACTGCAGCAGCACGAGCCTGCGCATCGCCCGCGTCGTGACGCCGACGTCGGACGTCTGCGCGGTGACGGCGATCGTGAACGAGAAGTAGAGGAAGTCGGTGTGGTCGGGCTCGAAGCCCGGCTCCGAGTCGGGGAACGCGAGGCCGCAGTCGGGGTCGTGCTTGTAGTACTCGCTCGCGTAGGTCAGGCCGAACAGCGTCGGCAGCATCAGCCACGATCCGACGACGGTGATCGTCGCGAAGATCAGGTGCGGCAGCATGCGGTGCGGCCCGGCGGCCTTCGCGGCGAGCAGCTCGAAGACGATCGCGACGAGGCTGACGACCGCGGCGCCGACGACGATCACGAGCACCGCGGCGGCGCTCTCCGCCTGCTCGAGCGCGACGCGCTTGTAGTGGCCGTGCTCGGCGCGCAGCAGCGCGACGACGACGAGCGCGAGATAAAGCCAGACAAGGACGTTCCAGCCGAGCAGCGCGCGCGTGACGAGCGACGCGACCTCGGGCCAGGTCGCGCCGACGACGCAGCCGACGACCATGCACGCGATCAGCCGGCGATGCGCGAAGAGACGGCTCGGCCGCGCAACGCTCGCGGTCGAAGGCTTGCTGGACACGCGCCTAGGATAATCGCGGCATGCGTCCGCCGGCCCTGCTCGACGCGCAGACCGAGCTCGTTCGCCGCGTGCTGCGCTTCGAGCATCCCGCCGAGCGCGTCGTCGCCGACTTCGTCCGCGAGCACCCGTCGCTCGGCGCGCGCGAGCGCCGAGCGCTCGCCGACGGCGTCTTCGCGCTGCTGCGCAAGCTCGCGCTCGACCGCCACCTCGCGGCAACGGGAAGCGGCGCGCTCGAGCGGCGGCTCGCGATCGTGTCCTGGCGCGGCGACGAGCGCGCCCTCGACGCCGCGCTGTCGGCGAGCGAGCGGGCGTGGCTCGAGCGCTGCCGCGCGGTCGACGTCGCCACGCTGCCCGAGCCGCTCCGCCACAACCTGCCGGCGTGGCTCGCCGAGCCGCTGCAGCGAAGGCTCGGCGACGAGCTCTGGCGCTGGGTCGACGCCAACGACGCCGGCGCGCCGCTCGACCTGCGCGTCAACGCGCTGAAGACCGATCGCGCGCAGGCGATCGCGCGGCTCGCTGCCGAGGGCGTCGTCGCCGCCGCGACGCCGCATTCGCCGCTCGGCCTGCGCGTCGACGGCAAGCCGGCGCTGCAGAAGGGCGACGCGTTCGAGAGCGGCCTCGTCGAGGTCCAGGACGAAGGCAGCCAGCTGCTCGCGCTCGTCGTCGGCGCGCGCCGCGGCGAGACGGTCGTCGACTTCTGCGCCGGCGCCGGCGGCAAGACGCTCGCGCTCGGCGCGCAGATGCGCGGCAGCGGACGGCTCTACGCGTTCGACGTCTCCGGGCACCGCCTGGCGGCGCTGCAGCCCAGGCTCGCGAAGAGCGGCCTCGACAACGTCCATCCGATGCAGATCGCGAACGAGCGCGACGAGCGCGTCGAGCGGCTTGCCGGAAAGGTCGACCGCGTCCTCGTCGACGCGCCGTGCACGGGGTCGGGGACGCTGCGCCGCCACCCCGACCTCAAGTGGCGCCAGAGCGAGGCGTCGCTCGCCGCGCTCGCGGCATCGCAGCGGGCGATCCTCGCCGCCGCGGCGCGGCTCGTGAAGCCGGGCGGCAGGCTCGTCTACGCCACGTGCAGCGTCCTCGCGGCCGAGGGCGAGGACGTCGCCGCCGACTTCGAGCGCGCCGCCGGCGGCGCGTTCGCCCGGGTGCCCGCCGAGGAGGCCCTGCGGCGCGCGCAGGTCGGCGACCCCGCGTCGCTCGTCGAAGGCGGGCGGCTGCGGCTGTGGACGCACCGGCATGCAACCGATGGTTTCTTCGCCGCGCTCTGGCAGCGCGCGTGAGGCCGGAGATTTGCCAAAGATCAAGGACGGCCGTGATTTCCTTCGGATTCGAGGGATATCTCCCTAGGACCGTCGAATAGAATCGAGAACCACCCCAAAACCCCTGCGCGAAAGGTCCTGATGGACGTGCTGACCACGGTGTTCTCCGCTTTGCTCGACTGGCTGAGTCACGGCTTCTCGGGCTTCAACGGCTGGGAGATCGTCGCCTACACGTTGATCACGACGCACGTCACGATCGCCGCGGTCACGATCTTCCTGCATCGCTCGCAGGCGCACCGCGCGCTCGACCTGCACCCGGTCGTCTCGCATTTCTTCCGCTTCTGGCTCTGGCTCGGCACCGGCATGGTGACCAAGGAGTGGGTCGCGATCCATCGCAAGCACCACGCCAAGTGCGAGACCGCGGACGACCCGCACAGCCCGCAGACGCGCGGCATCGAGACGGTTCTGCTGCAGGGCACCGAGCTCTACCGTGCCGAGGCGAAGAACGAGCAGACGCTCGCCAAGTACGGCCACGGCACTCCCGACGACTGGCTCGAGCGCAACCTCTACGCGCGCTACAGCTGGCAGGGCGTCGGCGTGCTGCTGATCATCGACCTGATGCTGTTCGGCGCGATCGGCGCGACCGTCTGGGCGGTGCAGATGCTCTGGATCCCGGTCACCGCGGCCGGCATCGTCAACGGCATCGGCCACTACTGGGGCTACCGCAACTTCGAGGCGCCCGACGCGAGCCGCAACGTCATGCCGTGGGGCATCGTCATCGGCGGCGAGGAGCTGCACAACAACCACCACACGTATCCGACGTCGGCCAAGCTCTCGGTCAAGCCGTACGAGTTCGACATCGGCTGGCTCTACATCCGCGCCCTGCAGGCGCTCGGCCTGGCGACGGTGCGCAAGACGCCGCCGCAGCTCAAGCTCGGCGTCATCAAGCCGGTCGCCGACAACAAGACGCTCGAGGCGATCATTGCCAACCGCTACGAGGTCATGGCCAACTTCGCCCGCAGCCTGCGCCACGCGAGCGGTGCCGAGCTCGCCCGCCTGAAGAGCGAAGGCGTCGCGTCGGCGCGGCTCGCGCAGATGCGCCTGGCACGGCGCTGGCTGCACCGCGACGACGACAAGATCCCGCTCGAGGTCAAGGCCGACGTCGCCGGCGCCGTCGCCGAGAGCCCGTACCTCGCCAAGCTCGTCGCGATGCGCGAGGAGCTGCGGCTCTTGTGGACACGCACCGGCGTCTCCGCCGAGCAGCTCGTCGCCGACCTGCAGGCCTGGCTGAAGAAGGCCGAGGAGAGCGGCATCGCCGCGCTGCAGGAGTTCGCCCTGCGGCTGCGCGCTGCCCACGCCTGAGGCCGCTGCCCGGCACTCGGGAAAGGGCGCCCGCC
>DASSRF010000147.1:0-4400 GCA_035701945.1 Caldimonas sp.
TTCGCGACTCCGGGCACCGAGGCCAAGGAGCTGTTCCGTCCTCTCAACCAGCTGTCGGCGCAGGCGCAGGTGACCGACACGCTGTCGCTCTCGGCGCAGTACCTGTTCGAGTGGGCACCGGCGCGCTACCCCGAAGGCGGCACGTACCTCGGCCCGGTCGACTTCGTCTTCAACGGCCCGAACCGCCAGTTCCTGTCGCCCGCGCTCGGCTTCGCGACGAACGCCGGCGCGGTCGAGCCGCGGCAGACCGGCGAGTACGGCGTCTCGGCGCGCTGGAGCCCGGCGTGGCTCGACGGCACGATGGGCGTGTACTACCGCAACTTCGCCGACAAGCTGCCGCAGGTGCTGCTCACGAAGGTCGGGCCGCAGGTCAGCGAGTACAACCTGATCTACGCCGACAACATCAAGCTCTACGGCGCGAGCATCACGAAGAACATCTTCGGCGTCAGCACGAGCGCCGAGTTCTCGTACCGCGAGAACACGCCGCTCAACAGCCAGACGCTCGGCGTCGCTCCGGGCCTGCCCGAGCGCGGCGACACCAAGGGCGCGCGCGGCGACACCATCCACGCGGTCTTCAACGCGATCGGCACCGTCGCCAGGACGCCGGTGTTCGACTCGGCGAGCTGGATCGCCGAATTGAGCGCGTCGCGCTGGGTCACCGTGCGCAGCGGCGCCAACCTCTTCAACGCGATCGGCTACGCGCCTTGCAACGGCAAGGACAAGTGGGACGGCTGCGTCACCAAGAACTACGCCGGCATCGGCGTCGGCTTCACGCCGAACTGGTACCAGGTCTTCCCGGGGGTCGACCTGTCGGCGCCCGTCACGTACGCGATCGGCCTCACCGGCAACGCCGCGACGACGTTCGGCGGCAACCAGGGCCTCGGCAACTACACGATCGGCGTCTCGGCCGACGTGCAGCAGAAGTACCGCTTCGATCTCAAGTACATCGACTTCGTCGGCCACTACAAGGACAACGGCACCGCCGTGACGTCGACCAACGGCCTGACGACCTTCCTGAAGGACCGCGGCTTCCTGAGCCTCACCTTCAAGACCACCTTCTGAGGAGACGACTCATGCACACCAGACCCACGCGCATCGCCGCGCTCGTCATTGCCGCGTTCGCGGCGGCGACGTCGCACGCCGCAGTCACCGCCGACGAGGCCAAGGCGCTCGGCACGACGCTCACCTCGATCGGCGCCGAGAAGGCGGCGAGCAAGGACGGGCTGATCCCCGCCTACACCGGCGGGCAGACGACGGCTCCCGCCGGCTACAAGGCCGGCGACGGCGTCCGCCCCGATCCGTTCGCGGGCGAGAAGCCGCGCGTCCAGATCGACGCCAAGAACATGGCGCAGTACTCGGGCCAGCTCACCGAAGGCACGAAGGCGCTGCTGCAGAAGTACCCGACGTTTCGCGTCGACGTCTACCCGACGCACCGCAGCGTCGCGTTCCCGAAGTTCGTCGTCGACGGCACCGCGAAGAACGCGCTGACCGCCAAGACGCTCAACGACGGCCGCTCGATCGAAGGCGCGCACGCCGGCTTCCCGTTCCCGATCCCGAAGACCGGCTACGAGGCGATGTGGAACCACCTCGTTCGCTTCAACGGCCAGGCGTACGAAGCCAAGTACCGCAACCTCAGCGTCGACGCGAACGGCCGCGCCTCGCTCTCGACCGAAGGCGTCAGCACGCAGGAGTTCCCGTACTGGGATCCGGCCAGGCCGCAGGCGGACACGTACTGGCGGATCAAGCTGATGTACTCGGGCCCGGCGCGCCGCGCCGGCGAGGGCCTCCTGATCGTCGACCCGCTCGACATCGGCAGCAAGGACCGCCGCGCGTGGACCTACCTGCCCGGCCAGCGCCGCGTCAAGGTCGCGCCCGACCTCGCGTTCGACACGCCGAACCCCGGCACCGCCGGCGCGACGACGTTCGACGACACGTTCATCTTCAACGGCTCGATGGACCGCTTCGACTTCAAGCTCGTCGGCAAGAAGGAGATGCTCGTTCCCTACAACGCCTACGTCGCGGTCTACGGCTCGAAGCAGGACGACCTGCTCAAGCCCAACCACCTCAACCCCGATCTCGTCCGCTGGGAGCTGCACCGCGTCTGGATCGTCGAGGCGACGCTGCGCGAAGGCAAGCGCCACGTCTACAGCAAGCGCACGTTCTACCTCGACGAGGACTCGTGGATGGCGCTCGCGAGCGACGAGTACGACGCGCGCGGCCAGCTCTACCGCACCGGCTTCGCGTACATGGCGCCGAGCTACGACGTCCCGGCGCCGTACACCGACATGTTCAGCCACTACGACCTGGTCTCGCGCCAGTACTCGCTGACCGGCTTCATCGCCGAGACCGGCGGGCTGCGCCACACCAAGCCGCTCGCCGACCGCGAGTGGTCGGCCGATTCGCTCGCCGGCGCCGGCGTGCGCTGACGCTCGCTCGTCGACCACCGGAAAGGACGCCGCCGTGCGACGCAGGACCATGCTCGGCGCGCTCGCTGCGGCGGGCGCGATGCCCCTTCTCGCGAAGAGCGCCGCGCCGGGCGCGTCGCCGTGGCGCGACCCGCTCGACGTCGCGGCGACGCCGAGCCCGCTCGCAGCCAAGGGCGCGCTCTTCGGCCTCGCACGCTCCGCAGCGCGCGTCGTCGCCGTCGGCCAGCGCGGCCACGTCGTCTTCAGCGACGACGCCGGCGCGACCTGGCAGCAGGCGAGCGTCCCCGTCAGCTCGGATCTCGTCGCCGTCAGCTTTCCGAAGGCGGACGCGGCGGCGCGCGCCGTCGGCTGGGCGGTCGGCCACGACGGCGTCGTCCTGCGCAGCGTCGATGGCGGACGGTCGTGGACGCGCCAGCTCGACGGTCGCACGCTCGGCGACGTGCTTGTCGCGCACTACGAGAAGAGCGGCGACGCCAAGTGGCTCGCAGAGGCGAAGCGCTTCGCCGCGCAAGGCGCCGAGAACCCGTTCCTCGACGTCTGCTTCGTCGACGCGCAGACCGGCTGGGTCGTCGGCGCGTTCGGCCTCGTCCTGCGCACGCGCGACGGCGGCGTCCACTGGGAGCCGATGCTGCACGCGACCGACAACCCGAAGGCGCTGCATCTGTACGGCGTCGCGCGCGTCGGCAGCGACGTCTTCGTCGTCGGCGAGCAGGGCCTCGCGCTCAGGCTCGACGGCGAGCGCTTCGTCGCGCTCGCGCTTCCCTACGCGGGAACGCTGTTCGGCGTCACCGGCAACGAGCGCGCGGTCGTCGCCTACGGCCTGCGCGGCAACGTCGTTCGCAGCAGCGACGGCGGCCGCACCTGGACGAGCGTCTCGACCGGCGTCAACGTCGGGCTGACCGCGGCGACGATCGACGAGCGCGGCCGGATCGTGCTCGTCAGCCAGGCCGGCCACGTCCTCGTCAGCACCGACGACGGCGCGAGCTTCGCTGCCGCCAAGGTCGAGCGTCCTCTTCCCGCCGCCGCGGTCGTCGGCGCCGGCAGCGGCACGCTCGTCGTCGCCGGTCCTCGCGGCGTCTCGACGCTGCGCCTTTCGTGAAGGAGTCGCCCGTGCAGGCAACGCTGTCCACCGCGGCGCCGCTGCGCCTCGATCCGCTCCAGGCCGAGGGCGGCTCGCTCCTCGAACGCGCGGTCTTCAACCATCGCCGGACGGTGATCGCGATCTGCGCGATCGTCACCGTGCTGCTCGGCGTCCTCGCCGTCGCGAGGCTCTCGCTCGGCGCGAGCTTCGAGAAGATGATCCCGCGCAGCCATCCCTACATCCAGAACTACCTCGAGAACCGCGGCGAGCTGCGCGGCCTCGGCAACGCGCTGCGCATCGTCGTCGAGAACCCGAACGGCGACATCTACGATCCGCGCTATCTCGACACCCTCAAGAAGATCCACGACGAGGTCTTCCTCACGCCCGGGGTCGACCGGGCGTGGGTGAAGTCGCTCTGGGCACCGGGAGTGCGCTGGACCGAAGTCACCGAAGAGGGCTTCCGCGGCGGGCCGGTGATGCCCGACAACTACGACGGCAAGGCGAAGGCGACCGAGCAGCTGCGCGCCAACATCGCGCGCTCGGGGATCGTCGGCAGCCTCGTCGGCAACGACTTCAGGTCGAGCATGATCGTCGTCCCGCTGCTCGACGTCGACCCGACGACGAACCAGCGGATCGACTACCGCGCGCTCTCGCACTCGATCGAGAAGATCCGCGCCCGCGTCGAGGCCGACGGCAGCGCCCGGCTCGAGGTGATCGGCTTCGCCAAGCTCGTCGGCGACCTGATCGACGGGCTGCTCCAGGTCGCGCTCTACTTCCTGCTCGCGGCCGCGATCGCCGCCGCGATCATCTGGCTGTACACGCGCTGCGTGCGCTCGACGGCGCTGGTCCTCGCGTGCTCGCTGGTCGCCGTCGTCTGGCAGCTCGGCATCGTC
>DASSRF010000148.1:0-8569 GCA_035701945.1 Caldimonas sp.
GGCGAGCCGAGCCGGGCGTCGCGAAGCCCGGGGTAGGCGCTGCCGGGCGCCTGGTTGCCGTCGTTGCCGGCGGCCTGCACGAACAGCACGCGATCGACCACCGACGGCTGCATCGCGAATGTCGCCCAGGCGATGCCCTTCGCGAAGTGGTCGACGACGAGCGAGCGCGCATCCGCGACGAACCCGGCAGGCAGATCGACGCAGCCGTCCGGACAGAGCGACGCGTAGTTGTTGTAGCCGAAGGACGAGCTGACGATCACCGGACCGCTTTCCGCCGCGATCGCGTCGCGCAGGCGGAACAGGAACTCGAGCATGTCGAGCCCTCGGCCGTCGACGGCGACGACACGCAGACACGACGGCAGCGGGTTGGCGCCGTGCGGCTGGGCGGAATCGAACTTCGCAGTCAACGTGCCGATCACCTGGTAGCCGTGCGCCTCGGCGGGCTGGGGGTCGACCGGCTCGAGCGGCAGCTCGGTGAACTCGACCACTCCCTCGGTCTGCTCGGCGAAATTCGGCGGCGCGCCGAAGAAGAGGTCGGGAACGATCACCGTGACCTTGCGCGTCGCGCAGCCGGCCTCGACCGCGTGCGCCAGGTTCCAGGCGGCGGGGAAACGCGTCGCCAGCAGGTGATCGAGCTCGATCGGGACGACGCCGGCAGGAAGGTCGAACGGCTGCGGCTGGTGTCCGCCACGGGCCGACAAGACTCCGCGCATCGGCTCGACGCGAGCGGCGAGCGCGCGCAGCGCCGTCGCGTCGGCCTGGCGCGGAATCGCGAGCGTCACGAACGGCGAGTTCGGCTGCGCGAACGCGATCGCCGTCGCCTGCGCCGCCGCAGCGACGGCGTTGACGTCGCCGACCGTCGCGTCGCGCTTGAAGACCACCGAGAGTCGCGTCAGCAGGTGACCCGACGCGTCGGCGTCGGCGGGCGACGTCCGCGACGGCGCGACCGCGGGAAGCGCCGGCAACGCGGGATCCCCCGCAGCTCCGGCGACGAGGCCGGAGCCGCCGCTCGATTCGACGCTGACGCCGCCGCCGCCGCAGCCGACGAAGCACAGGATCGTCGCCGACGCAACGAGCGCGCGCGCGGCGCGCTCGAGCCGGTTCGTGGACACCGCCATCTCGTTCCCCTCGCGCAACGATTTGCGTGCGGGGATCGTAGGAAGCGCGTCGTGACGCCACCGTCACACGATCGTGACGCCGGCCGACCGGCGCGTGTCAGCCGAGCTGGGTGCTCGCGGCGATCACGATCGCGAGTCCGGCGGCGAGCCAGAAGAGCTGTGCCGCCGTCTCCCGCAGCGTCAGCCGATGCTGCAGCTGCGGCAGCAGGTCGGCGACGGCGACATAGACGAAGCTGCTCGCGGCGACGACGAGCAGGTACGGGACGTACGCGTGCCACGGGCCGACGACGAAGTAGCCGACGACGCCGCCGACGACCGCGGCGAGCCCCGACAGCGCGTTGAAGACGAGCGCGCGCGCGCGCGAGAAGCCGGCGTTGAGGAGCACGATGTAGTCGCCGACCTCCTGCGGGATCTCGTGCGCGATGATCGCGATCGAGGTGACGACGCCGAGCCGCGTGTCGGCGAGGAACGCGGCGGCGATGATGATGCCGTCGCAGAAGTTGTGGATGCTGTCGCCGAGGATGACGCTCCAGCCGCCGCGGCCGGCCTGCTGGCGGTCGAACCCGTGGTGATGGTGGTGCTCGTCGCCCTCGTGGTGGTGCGTGTGGCGGTAGAGCTCGGCCTTCTCGAGCAGGAAGAAGAAGAGCAGCCCGCCGAGCAGCGTCGCGAAGAGCGCATGCGGCGGCGCCTTCGCCGAGAACGCCTCGGGCAGGATGTCGAGCAGCGCCGTCGCGAGCAGCACGCCTGCCGAGAGGCTCACCAGGTGGTGGACGATCTTCGTCAGCACCGCGAGCGTCAGCGCCGCGGCGACGACGACCGAGAGCACGCCGCCGAGCGCGGTCGCGACGACGATCCAGGCGAGCGTCACGCGGTGCGCGCGTCGCGACCGCGCGCCGACGCTGCGACAGCGCCGCTCAAGCGACCCCGTGCCCGCGCAGCCAGCCGAGGCAGCGCTGCCAGCCGTCCTCGGCCGCAGCGCGGTCGTAGTTCGGCCGGTAGTCGGCGTGGAATGCGTGCTGCGCCTGCGGATAGACGTGGAAGCCGGACTTGCGAGCGGCGTCGCTGCCGGCGCCGAGCGCGGCCTTCATCTGCTCGACGGTGTCGAGCGGGATGCCCGTGTCGGCGCCGCCATACAGGCCGAGCACCGGCGCGTGCAGGCGCTTTGCGACGTCGACCGGATGCTCGGGCTGCAGCGCCGACTTCTGGCCGACGAGTCGCCCGTACCACGCGACGCCTGCCTTCAGCGTCGTGCTGTGCGCTGCGTAGAGCCACGTGATGCGGCCGCCCCAGCAAAAGCCCGTGATGCCAAGCCGGCGGACGTCGCCGCCGTTGGCCTGCGCCCACGCGACGCACGCGTCGAGGTCGCCGAGCACCTGCGCGTCGGGCACCTTCGAGATGACGGTCGCGAACAGCGTGTTGATGTCGGTCGTCGCCTTGGCGTCGCCCTGGCGCACGAACAGCTCGGGCGCGATCGCGAGATAGCCGAGCTTGGCGAAGCGGCGCGCGACGTCGGCGATGTGGGCGTGGACGCCGAAGATCTCGGAGACGACGAGGACGACCGGAAACGGTCCGCCGCCTTCGGGCGCGGCGCGGTACGCCGGCATCGCGAAGCCGGCGACGTCGATCGTGACCTCGCCGGCGACGAGGCCGCGCGTGTCGGTCGTGACCGTGTGCGCGGCGACCGGCCCGGCCGCGGCGGCGAAGCCGACGCCGGTGCGGTGCGGTGCGCCGGCCGGCGGGACGGCGTCGAGCTCGGTACGCAGCATCTGGTGCTCTCTGTTCGATGGGCGCGGCGCGCGGGAGCGCCATTGTAGGAACGACGATCGTCGCGCGTCCGACGCACGAAGCTTCCACAATCGTCGCATGCAGTCCAACTCCGCAGCGCCCGCGGTCGAACCGCGGTGGCCCGACCAGCTCGCTGCGATCGACCTCGGATCGAACAGCTTTCGCCTCGAGATCGCGCAACTGCACGGCGGCCAGTACCGCCGCATCGACTACCTGAAGGAAACCGTGCGCCTCGGCGGCGGCCTCGATGCGCGCGGCCACCTGAGCGACGAAGCGTCGGCGCGCGGCCTCGAGTGCCTCGGCCGCTTCGCCAGGCGGCTCGACGGCTTCGCGGCGAGCCAGGTGCGCGCGGTCGCGACGCAGACGCTGCGCGAAGCGAAGAACCGCGACGCCTTTCTCGTCCGCGCGCAGGCGGTGCTCGGCCGGCCGATCGAGATCGTCTCGGGCCGCGAGGAGGCGCGCCTGATCTTCGCCGGCGTCGCTCGGCTGCAGCCTTCGACGGTGCCGCGGCTCGTCATCGACATCGGCGGCCGCTCGACCGAGATGATCCTCGGCCGCGGCACGCGGCCGCGCCACGCGGAGTCGTTCCAGGTCGGCAGCGTGAGCCTCTCGATGAAGTACTTCCCCGAGCACCGCTTCACCGCGAAGGCGTTTCGCGAGGCGCAGGTCGCGGCCGGCGCCGAGCTCGAGGAAGCGCTCGGGCAGTTCGCGCCGAAGCACTGGCGCGAAGCGCTCGGCGCGTCTGGAACGGTCGGCGCGGTCTCGCAGGTGCTCGCGGCGAGCGGCGTCAGCGACGGCGCCGTCACTCCGGCGGGACTGCGCTGGCTGATCGAGCGGTGCCTCGAGGCGGGCGACGCCGATCGCCTCGCCCTCGCCGGCTTGAAGGACGACCGCCGCGCCGTCATCGCCGGCGGCGTCGCGATCCTCTACACGCTCGCGACGCACTTCGGCATCGCCGAGCTGAGGCCGGCCCGCGGCGCGCTGCGCCAGGGCGTGATCTTCGATCTCGCCGCGCGCCAGGCGGCCGAGCGGCGCGCCGACGGCCACGACCTGCGCGACGCGTCGGTCGCGGCGCTGCAGAAGCGCTTCGAGGTCGACGTCGCGCAGGCCGATCGGGTGCGCAGCGTCGCGCTCGCGCTGCTCGACGGCGTCGCCGACCACTCGGCCGAGCCGCGCCACGAGCTGGCGTGGGCGGCGGCGCTGCACGAGGCCGGGATGATGATCTCGCACCACGACCACCATCGCCACAGCGCCTATCTGCTCGACCACGTCGACGCACCGGGCTTCTCGCAGAGCCAGCTGCGCCGCGTCGCCCAGCTCGTCCTCGGCCAGCGCGGCGGCCTGCGCAAGGTCGAGACGGCGCTGCAGAGCCCGAGCTTCGCGCTGCACCTGCTCTGCCTCCGGCTCGCGGTGATCGTCTGCCACGCGCGCGACGACGTCGACGCCGACGCGGTCACGCTGCGCCTGGTCGACGGCGTTCCGGTCGTTCGCCTGCGCGCCGGCTGGGCCGACGCGAACCCGCGCGCGCTGCACCTGCTGCGCGGCGAGATCGACGTCTGGGCGAAGTCGGGGCTGGTGGCGCAGCCGCGGCTCGTCGTGACGGGAGATCCGGTCGCGGCGTAGGGCCTAGAGCTCGTCGGGCGGCTGCACTGCGTGGATGCGGACGCTTCCGCCCTTGCCGCGCTTCAGCCACCAGACCGCGCCCTTCTTCACCTGCCAGTCGGCGCCGCCGGCACCCATCGCGAGCGCCGCGGCCTGGCCGATCGTCGGCTGGTGGCCGACGACGACGACCGTCTCGTCGTCGCCGCCGGGCCAGCCGGCAGCAGCGAGCAGCGCCTCGGCGGTCGCGCCGGGGCCGATCGCGGCGACCGTCGCGGTCGTGCGCCCGAGCGGCGCGGCCGTCTGCCGGCAACGCTTCGCGGGACTGACGAGGACGCGCGCATCGCCGGGCAAGCGCTCGGCGAGCCATGCGGCCACTCGCTCGGCCTGGGCGCGGCCGCGCGCCGTCAGCGCGCGCTCGAGGTCGCCGCCGCGGCCCGGGTCTTCGGCTTCGGCGTGCCGCCAGAGGAGGAGATCCATCACGTGCTCCGGTCGTAGCGGCGGACGAGCGCGCGTTGCGCCGACGCCCTGCCGCCTTCGACGCGATCGTAGGTGCCGTCGCTGCGCAGCGTCCACGCGTCGACGTCGTCGAGCAGGTACGGCACCAGGCACTCGTCGATGACGCGCTGGCGCAGCGCCGGGTCGCGCAGCGGCCAGCTGATCTCGACGCGCCCGAACATGTTGCGGCCCATCCAGTCGGCGCTCGACAGGAAGAGCGCCTCGTCGTCGTCGCGCTCGCCCCAGCGGAAGTAGGCGACGCGCGAGTGCTCGAGAAAGCGCCCGACGATCGAGCGCACGCGGATGCGGCCGGCCGGCGCGTCGCCGGGCGCGAGCAGGCACGCGCCGCGGACGATGAGGTCGATCTGCGCGCCGGCGCGCGCCGCGCCGAGCAGCGCCTCGATCAGCGCGACGTCGGTGAGCGCGTTGATCTTGACGACGATGCGCGCCTGCCGCTTCGCGGTCGCCGCCTCGGCGACCTTCGCGATGTGCGCGAGCATGCCCGCCTGCAGCGTGAACGGCGCCTGCAGCAGGACCTTGAGCGGCTGCATCTTGCCGAGGCTCGCGAGCTGCTGGAAGACGGCGTCGACGTCGGCGGTGATGTCCTCGGCGGCGGTGAAGTAGCCGAGGTCGGTGTAGAGACGTGCCGTGCTCGGGTTGTAGTTGCCGGTCGAGAGGTGGGCGTAGCGCTTCAACCCCTGGCCTTCGCGGCGCGTCACGAGCAGCATCTTGGCGTGCGTCTTCAGGCCGACGACGCCGTACACGACCTGGGCGCCGACCGCCTCGAGCCGCTCGGCCCAGTTGATGTTCGCCTCCTCCTCGAAGCGCGCCTTCAGCTCGACGACGGCCATCACCTCCTTGCCCGAGCGCGCCGCCTCGATCAGCAGGTCCATCACCGGCGACTCGCTGCCGGTGCGATAGATCGTCTGCTTGATCGCGAGCACGTCGGCGTCCTGGACGGCTTCGCGCAGCAGCTCGACCACCGGCTCGAACGACTCGAACGGATGGTGCAGCAGCAGGTTGCCGGCGCGGATGCGCGCAAACATCGTCAGGTCGGGGCGCGCGCCGCGCGGCGGCGCCGGCACGAATGGCGGAAAGCGCAACGACGGCGCGTCGGCGAGCGCGATCAGCTCGTTCATCCGCACCAGGTTCACCGGGCCGCGGACGCGGTGCATCGCCCACTCGGGCAGGCCGAACTGGCGCAGCAGGAACTCCGAGAGCTCGCTCGGGCAGGTGTCGGCGACCTCGAGCCGCACCGCCTGGCCGAAGTGACGGGTGCGCAGGCTGCTGCGCAGGGCCTGGCGCAGGTTGGTGACGTCGGCGTCGACCTCGAGGTCGGAATCGCGGGTGATCCGGAACTGCGAGAACGCCTCGACCACGCGGCCCGGAAAGAGCTCGCCGAGGTGGGCGCGGATCACGCTCGTCAGCAGCACGAACGACTGGCCCGAGCGTCGCGGCGAACGCGGCAGCGCGATGACGCGCGGCAGCACGCGCGGTACCTTGACGATCGTCGCCGTGTTGCGGCGACCGAACGCATCCTTGCCGCCGAGGCGGGCGATGAAGTTGAGCGACTTGTTGGCGACCTGCGGGAACGGATGCGAAGGATCGAGCCCGACCGGCACCAGCAGCGGCCGCACCTGCGTCTCGAAGAAGCGCGCGACCCAGCGCCGCTCCGACTCGTCGCGGTCCGCGTGGCTGAGGATGCGCAGCCCTTCCCTGGCAAGCGCCGGCATCACCTCGTCGTTGAAGATCGCGTACTGCTCGTCGATCAGGGCGTGCGCAGCGGCGGCGATGCCCGCGATGTCGGCTGCCGACGTGCCGCTGCCGGCGCGCCTGGCCGCCTCGAGGCAGTCGGCGAAGCGGACCTCGAAGAATTCGTCGAGGTTCGACGAGACGATGCAGACGTAGCGCAGCCGCTCGAGGAGCGGGACGTCGGCGCGCCGCGCCTGGGCGAGGACGCGGCGGTTGAACTCGAGGATCGCGCGCTCGCGGTTGAGCAGCCGCGGCGTCGCGACGCGCGGCCGCGTTCCGCTCTCGCTCATGCGAGCAGTTTACGAAGATCGCAACGGGTCGCGCGACAGGGGCCGCCGCCGCGCAGCGGCGACCCCGTCGATCTCAACCGGCGT
The DNA here is from genome assembly GCA_035701945.1 of Caldimonas sp. Classification (GTDB taxonomy): domain Bacteria; phylum Pseudomonadota; class Gammaproteobacteria; order Burkholderiales; family Burkholderiaceae_C; genus Schlegelella_A. Next base: position 7,127 of record DASSRF010000148.1, read on the forward strand.
TGGTCGCGATCAGGTCTCCGAAGCCCTGCCAGAGCTGGCCGGTGAACTTGGCGAGCTGGCCCTGCTCGATCGGGTAGAAGTCGGTCGGCGACGTGTTGATCGACATGCCCGGCAGCAGCAGCGGCATCTTGATGTTCTTCAGGCTCGCTGCCTGGCGCATGACGTTCTCGCGCGTCAGGTCGTTGCCGCACTGCTTCAGGATCTGCACCATCAGGTTGACGGTGATGTAGGCGTAGAGGTTGGACGCGTCCTTGGGGTCGCCCTCGCGGTAGTAGCGGCCCATGAAGCCGCGCCACTCGAGCATCGCCGGGTCGTCCTTCCACTGCGGGTCGTTCGGATCCTTGTAGTACTGCATCGTCAGCAGGCCGGTCGACTTGTCGAGCCCCGCCGGGACGAGCACCGAGCCGACCGAAGCGCCGACGTTGTTGACGATGTGCAGCGGCTTCCAGCCCGAGTCCCAGGCCTTGCGGATCGCCTGCGCCGCGAACTTGGGCGTCGTGATGTTGATGAAGGTGTCGGCGCCCGACCCCTGCATCGTCAGGATCTGCGAGTCGACGGTCGGATCGGTGACCTCGTAGCTCGTCTTCGAAACGATCATCTTCGCGTGCGGGCCGCTGAGCGTCTCCTCGACGCCCTTCAGCAGGTCTTTGCCGTAGTCGTCGTTCTGGTAGAGGATCGCGACCTTCGCGTTCGGCTTGGTCTTGATGAGGTAGCGCGCGTAGATCGCGCCCTCGGCCGCGTAGCTCGGGTTGAAGCCCATCGTCCACGGGTAGTTCTTCGGGTCGCCCCACTTGGTCGCGCCGGTCGCGAGCAGCAGGTGCGGCACCTTCTTCGCGTTGACGTACTTGTGGATCGCCGAGTTGCACGGCGTGCCGAGCGTCTGGAACAGGGCGAGCACCTCGTCCTGCTCGACCAGCCGGCGCACCTGCTCGACCGTCCGCGGCGGGCTGTAGCCGTCGTCGAGGCTGATCAGGTTGATCTTGCGGCCGTTGACGCCGCCGTTCTCGTTGAGCATCTTGAAGTACGCCTGATGGAGCTTCCCGATCGTCCCGTAGGCGGACGCCGGGCCGCTGTACGGCATCGTCTGGCCGAGCTTGATCTCGGTCGCCGAGGCCCCCGGGCCGTACTTGGCGGCCTGGGCGAACGCGCGGCCGCCCAGGGTGGCGACGGCGACTCCGGCACCGAGCGCGGTGCGACGGGTGATGCGGTGCGGGTGCTGGCTCATGTTTCGCTCCATTGCAGGGTCGGTGGGGGAATCAACGCAGGGCCGGGGCGCCGCGCCGACGCGCGAGCCGGCCGCGGACGATGCGGACGAACCCGGCCACGCCCGTCGGCATGACGTACATGAAGGCGATCAGGACAATCCCGTAGATCGCCCATGGTGCCGCCTTCGAGATCTCATCGGCGACGTTGGGGACGAACTGGATGAAGAGGGCGCCGAAG
>DASSRF010000149.1:0-9650 GCA_035701945.1 Caldimonas sp.
TCGCTGCCGCAGGCGAGCTCGACTGCGCAGCGCTCGACCGCTACGAATTCGCCGGCGAGCTCTCGCTCGGCGGCGAGCTCCGCCCGGTGCACGGCGCGCTCGCGATGGCGCTCGCGCTCGGCCGCGCCGGCTGCGCGCGCACGCTCGTGCTGCCGCAGGCGAGCGCCGACGAGTCCGCGCTCGTCGAAGGTCTGGCGCTGCGCGGCGCCGAGCATCTGCTCGACGTCGTCCGCGCGCTGCTGCCGGGCGACGCCGCCGATGCGTCGGGGCTGCGCTCGGCGCGGCCGCTCGAACGCTCGCAGGGCACGTCGCTCGCCGACCTGCTCGACGTCCGCGGCCAGAGCGCCGCCAAGCGCGCGCTCGAGGTCGCTGCCGCCGGCAGCCTCAGCCTGCTGATGGTCGGTCCGCCGGGAAGCGGCAAGTCGATGCTCGCGCGGCGTCTCGTCGGCCTGTTGCCGCCGCTCACGCACGACGAAGCGCTCGCGTCGGCTGCGGTGCTGAGCGTCGCCGGTGCGTTCAGCGCACGGCGCTGGGGCGAGCGCGTGCTGCGAACGCCGCACCACACCGCGTCGGCGGCAGCGCTCGTCGGCGGCGGCTCGCCGCCGCGCCCGGGCGAGGTCTCGCTCGCGCACCACGGCGTCCTCTTTCTCGACGAGCTCCCCGAGTTCCCGCGCGCCGCGCTCGAAGCGTTGCGCGAGCCGCTCGAGACCGGCCGCATCGTCGTCTCGCGCGCCGCTCGTCACGCCGAGTACCCGGCGGCGTTCCAGCTCGTCGCGGCGATGAACCCGTGCCCGTGCGGCCAGCTCGGCAACGCCGGCCGGGCGTGCCGCTGCACGCCCGATGCGGTGCTGCGCTACCAGGGGCGGATCAGCGGCCCGCTGCTCGATCGCATCGACCTGCAGATCGAGGTGCCTGCCGTTCCTTCATCGCACCTTTCGGCAGCCCCCGACGGCGAGCCGAGCGCACCGGTGGCCGCGCGCGTCGCCGAAGCGCGCCGGCGAGCGCTCGATCGGCAAGGCGTCGTCAACGGCGCGCTCGCCGGCGCCGAGCTCGATCGCCATTGCCGTCTCGCTCCCGCTGAAGCCGCCTTTCTCGACGCCGTCACCGCGCGGCTCGGCTGGAGCGCGCGGAGCTTTCACCGCATCCTGCGCGTCGCGCGCACGGTCGCCGACCTCGATGCGAGCGCGGCGATCACGTCCGCGCACCTCGGCGAAGCGATCCAGTACCGGCGCGCGCTCGGCGCCGGCAGCGCGTGACGCCGGGATGCCCTACAGCAGCGGCGCGAGCGCCCGCTCCGCGTCGGCGACGCTTCGCGCATTGCGCTCGGCCCAGCTCTTCAGCTGGTCGGGGCCGATCTTGCCGACGTTGAAGTAGCGCGCGTCGGGGTGCGCGAAGTAGAAGCCCGAGACGCTCGCCGCCGGCAGCATCGCGAGGCTCTCGGTCAGCGACATGCCGATCTCGTCGGCGCCGAGCGCGCGAAAGAGATCGCGCTTGACGGTGTGGTCGGGGCAAGCCGGGTAGCCGGGCGCCGGCCGGATGCCGCGGTAGCGCTCGGCGACGAGCCCGGCGACGTCGAGCGCCTCGTCGGGCGAATAGCCCCAGAAGTCGGTCCGCACGCGCCGGTGCAGTGCTTCGGCGAAGGCTTCGGCGAGTCGGTCGGCGAGCGCCTTCAGCATGATCGCGCTGTAGTCGTCGAGATCGGCGGCGAACTGCTTTTCCTTCTGCTCGGCGCCGATTCCCGCGGTGACGGCGAAGAGGCCGATGTAGTCGTCCTTGCCCGAGCCCTTCGGGGCGATGAAGTCGGCGAGGCAGCGGTTCGGGCGCATGACGCCGTCGACGACGGGGCGCTCCGACTGCATGCGAAGGCCGTGCCACGTGAAGAGCACGTCGCGCCGCGACGCGTCGCGGTAGATCTCGATGTCGTCGTCGCCGACCGTCGCTGCGGGCCAGAAGCCGACGACGCCGTTGGCGCGCAGCCAGCGGCCTTCGACGATCCTGCGCAGCATCCGCTTGCCGTCGGAGAGCAGCCGTCTGGCCGACTCGCCGACGATCTCGTCGTTGAGGATCGCCGGATACGGGCCGGCGAGCTCCCACGTCTGGAAGAACGGGCCCCAGTCGATGACCTCGGCGATCTCGGCGAGGTCCTGGTTCTTCAGCACGCGGCGGCCGATGAACTTCGGCGCCGGCGGCGCGTACGCGCTCCAGTCGATCGGCGTCTTGTTGGCGCGTGCGTCGGCGAGCGAGACGAGCGGCGTCGCCTTCTTCGCCGCGTGGTGCGCGCGCACGCGCGCGTAGTCGGCCTCGAGCTCGGCGACGAACGCGGCGGCGCGCTCGTGCGAGAGCAGGTCGCTGCAGACGCCGACCGAGCGGCTCGCGTCGGGCACGTAGACGACCGGGCCGTCGTAGTGCGGCGCGATCTTGACCGCGGTGTGGACGCGGCTCGTCGTCGCGCCGCCGATCAGGAGCGGGATCTTGGCGACGCGGAAGAACTCGTCGCGCTGCATCTCGGAGGCGACGTGCTGCATCTCCTCGAGGCTCGGCGTGATCAGGCCCGACAGGCCGATGATGTCGGCGCCTTCGACCTTCGCCTTGGCGAGGATGTCCTGGCACGGGACCATCACGCCCATGTTGACGACCTCGAAGTTGTTGCACTGGAGGACGACGGTGACGATGTTCTTGCCGATGTCGTGGACGTCGCCCTTGACGGTCGCGATGACGATCTTGCCCTTCGCCTTCGCCTCGCCGCCGCCCTCGATCAGCTGCGCCTTCTCGGCCTCGATGTAGGGCAGCAGGTGCGCGACCGCCTGCTTCATGACGCGCGCCGACTTCACGACCTGCGGCAGGAACATCTTCCCTTGGCCGAAGAGGTCGCCGACGATGTTCATCCCCGCCATCAGCGGGCCTTCGATGACGTGCAGCGGCCGGCCGCCCCTGGCCTTCGTCTGCTGCCACGCGGCCTCGGTGTCCTCGACGATGAAGTCGGTGATGCCGTGGACGAGCGCGTGGCTGAGCTTCTCTTCGACCGTCTTCGGCTGCTCGGGCGTGCCGCGCCACGCGAGCCGCGCGCTGTCGTCGCGCGCCGCGCCCTTCGCGCGCTCGGCGATCTCGACGAGGCGCTCGCCGGCGTCCTTCCTGCGGTTGAGGACGACGTCCTCGACGCGCTCGCGCAGCTCCGGATCGAGGTCGTCGTAGACGCCGATCATGCCCGCGTTGACGATCCCCATGTCCATGCCGGCGCGGATCGCGTGATAGAGGAAGACGGTGTGGATCGCTTCGCGCACCGGGTCGTTGCCGCGAAACGAGAAGCTCACGTTCGAGACTCCGCCCGAGACCTTCGCGCCCGGCAGGTTCTGCTTGATCCAGCGCGTCGCCTCGATGAAGTCGACGGCGTAGTTGTCGTGCTCCTCGATTCCCGTCGCGATCGCGAAGATGTTCGGATCGAAGATGATGTCCTCGGCGGGGAAGCCGACGTCCTCGACGAGGATGCGGTAGGCGCGCGCGCAGATCTGCGTCTTGCGCGCGAACGAATCGGCCTGGCCCTGCTCGTCGAACGCCATCACGACCGCGGCGGCGCCGTAGCGGCGGACGAGCTTCGCGTGGTGGCGGAATGCGTCCTCGCCTTCCTTCAGCGAGATCGAGTTGACGATGCCCTTGCCCTGGATGCATTGCAGGCCGGCCTCGATCACCTCCCACTTCGAGCTGTCGATCATCACCGGCACGCGCGCGATCTCGGGCTCGCCGGCGACGAGGTTCAGGAACCTCACCATCGCCGCCTTCGAGTCGAGCATCGCCTCGTCCATGTTGACGTCGATGATCTGGGCGCCGTTCTCGACCTGCTGGCGCGCGACCCCGAGCGCCTCCTCGAACTTGCCGGCGAGGATCAGCCGCGCGAACGCCTTCGAGCCGGTCACGTTGGTCCGCTCGCCGATGTTCACGAAGAGCGCGCCCTCTCCGATGGTGACGGGCTCGAGCCCCGAGAGCTTCATCGGCGAAGGCTTCGCCTCCGCCGCTGCGGACGCAATGGCGCCCCTCCCGCTTCGCGCGGTTCCCCCGAGGGGAACCTCCTCGCCTTCAACCGGTTCGGTCATGCGGCCTCCGCCAGTTGCCGGAAGCTCGGCACGCGCGGCCGGTACTTGCCGACGCGCTCGGCGATCAGGCTGATGTGCTCGGGCGTCGTCCCGCAGCAGCCGCCGGCGATGTTGAGGAAGCCCGCCTTCGCGAACTCCTCGAGCAGCCCCGACGTGATCTCGGGCGTCTCGTCGAACCCGGTCTCGCTCATCGGGTTCGGCAACCCCGCGTTCGGATAGCAGCTGACGAACGTGTCGCCGGCGATCCTCGACAGCTCCTCGACATACGGCCGCATCAGCGCCGCGCCGAGGGCGCAGTTGAGGCCGATCGCGAGCGGCCGCGCGTGGCGAACGCTGTGCCAGAACGCGCCGACCGTCTGCCCCGAGAGGATCCGGCCCGACGCGTCGGTCACCGTGCCCGAGACGATCACCGGCAGCCGCTCGCCGCTCGCCTCCATCAGCTCGTCGAGCGCGAAGATCGCCGCCTTGGCGTTGAGCGTGTCGAAGATCGTCTCGACGAGGAAGAGGTCGCAGCCGCCTTCGAGCAGCCCTTCGGCCTGCTCGCGGTACGCGTCGCGCAGCTCGGCGAAGGTCACGTTCCTCGCCGCCGGGTCGTTGACGTCGGGGCTGATGCTCGCGGTCTTCGGCGTCGGGCCGAGCGCGCCGGCGACGAAGCGGGGCTTGTCTGCGCTCGAGAACTTGTCGCACGCTTCACGGGCCAGGCGCGCGCCCGCGACGTTCATCTCGCGCACCGCGCTCTCGAGGCCGTAGTCGGCCTGGGCGACGCGCGTCGCGCCGAAGGTGTTGGTCTCGACGAGGTCGGCGCCGGCGCGCAGGTACGCCTCGTGGATCGCCCCGACGACGTCAGGCCGCGTCAGCTGCAGCACGTCGCCGTTGCCCTTCAGGCTCTTCGGATGGTCCCTGAAGCGCTCGCCGCGGTAGTCGCTCTCGCCGAGCCGGTAGCGCTGGATCATCGTTCCCATCGCGCCGTCGAGGACGAGGATGCGCTCGCGAAGGAGCTGCGGCAGCGCGGCGGCGCGCGTGTACGGCAAGGCGTTCATCCGCGGATTGTAGGAAGCCATGCGATTCGTCGCCGCCGCGACGGCCAAGACCTTGCCCATCGACAATGCGCGGCTTCGACGCTCGCCGGCATCGCTTCGATCTTGCAATCGCTCCTTCGTCATCCGCAGCTGCGCGTCGGCGTCGTCGACATGGCGCTCGTCACGCCGGGGCTCGCTGCGTGGGGGCTCATGACCGGCGTCGCGATGGTGAAGTCGGGGATGAGCGCGGTCGAGGTGACGCTGATGGCGCTCTTCGTCTACGCCGGCAGCTCGCAGCTCGCAGCGCTGCCGCTGATCGCGGCCGGCGCGCCGATGTGGGTGATCCTTGCGACGGCGACGTGCGTCAACCTGCGCTTCGTCGTCTTCAGCGCCCACCTGCGCGCGTACGTCGCGCACCTGCCGGCGTGGCAGCGAACGATTCGCGGCTACCTCTTCGCCGACCTCAACTACGGCCTCTTCACGCGCCGCTTTCCGCAACCGGCGACGACGGCCGAAGGCATTGCCGCGCAGGACGCGTACTGGCTCGGCAACGGCGTCTCGTGCTGGCTCGTCTGGGCCGGCTCGAGCCTCGTGGGCGCCGCGCTCGCGGCGACGATTCCGGTGTCGTGGGGGCTCGGCTTCGCCGGCGTGCTCGCGCTGCTCGCGACGATGATCATGCTGGCGACGACGTGGCAGCGGCTCGTCGCCGCTGCGGTCGCGAGCGTCGTCGCGGTGGCGGCGTTCGCGCTGCCGCTCAAGCTCAACATCCTGGTCGCGATCGCCGCGGCGATCGCTGCAGGTCTCGCGGCCGAGCAGTTGCGCGGCGGCGTCGCGACGATCGACCGCGAGCCCGGCGAGGAGCACCCGTGAGCGGCACCGACGTCTGGACCGTCGCGACGATCGCGGGCCTCACCGTCGTCACCGTGCTGACGCGCGCGCTCTTCTTCCTCCCCGACAAGCCGTGGCGGCTGCCGCACTGGCTCGAAGCGGGCTTTCGCTACGCGCCGATCGCGGCGCTCGCCGGCGTCGTGCTGCCCGAGATCGTGATCGCCGACGGCCACCTGATCACGACGTGGCAGGACGCGCGCATCTTCGCCGCGGCGGTGGCGACGGCGTGGTTCCTCTTCCGCCGCGGCCTGCTCGGCACGATCGTCGTCGGGATGGCGGTCTACCTGCCGCTCCACCTCGGGCTCGGCTGGTAGCGGCCGCGCGGCCGGTCAGTGCAGCGCGCCGGCGGCGGTCGGCCGGTAGAGCGAGTCGCGGAACTCGAGCGCGCGCGGGCCGACGTCTTCCATCGCCCAGTTCGAGAGCGCCCGCGCCGACATCGGCCGCGCGAACAGGAATCCCTGCAGCTCGTGGCAGCCGAACGAGCGCAGGATCTGGTGCTGCGCCTCGGTCTCGACGCCCTCGGCGACGACCTTGAGGCCGAGCGCGTGCGCGAGCTTGACGATGCCGTCGACGACGGCGCGCGCGTCGGCGCTCGTCTCGAGGTCGAGGACGAAGCTCTTGTCGATCTTCAGCTCGCCGGCGCGCAGCTTTCTCAGGTACGACAGGCTCGAGTAGCCGGTGCCGAAGTCGTCGATCGAGATGTTGACGCCGAGCGCGCTCAGCTTCTCGACCATGCGGATCGCGTTCGACGCGTCCTCCATCGCGACCGACTCGGTGATCTCGCACGTCAGCAGCTGCGGCTTGATGTCGTTCCTGCGCAGTGCCATGCCGATTCGGTCGGCGAGGTCGGGATGGCGCAATTGGTGCGCCGAGAGGTTGATCGCGACGCGCATCGAGAGCCCGGCGTCGCGCCACGCGCCCGCCTGCCGGCACGCCTCCTCGATCAGCCAGTTGCCCATCGCGCCGATCAGGCCGAAGCGCTCGGCGATCGGGATGAACTGGTCGGGACCGACGAGGCCGCGGTTCGGATGCTCCCAGCGCATCAGCGCCTCGGCGCCGGTGATCTCGCCGCTCGGCGCGTGGATCTTCGGCTGGTAGACGAGGTGGAGCTGACCTTCGGCGAGCGCGCGGCGCAGGTCGCGCAGCAGCTCGAGCTGGTCGCGCGCGCCGCTCGTCATGCGCTCCTCGAAGAACGCGTAGCCGGCGCCGCCGCCGCTCTTGGCCGAGCGCATCGCGGCTTCGGCGTTGGCGATCAGCGCCGAGATCGGGCCGTGCTCGGGATACATCGCGATGCCGATCGAGCTCGAGACGATCGCCTCCTTGCCGTTCATGCGGCACGGCTCGCCGATCGAGACCTGCAGCCGCTCGGAGAAGATCGCCGCGTCCTCGGCGGTCGGGTTGCCGCCGATCAGCAGCAGGTACTCGTCGCCGCCGAGGTGCGCGACGCGGTCCTCGGGGCGCGCGAAGCGCTTCAGCCGCGCCGCGACCTCGCGCAGCACGAGGTCGCCGGCGGCGTGGCCGAACGACTCGTTGATCGGCTTGAAGCCGTCGAGGTCGATGAAGAGGATCGCGAGCCGGCCCTGCGTGTTGTGCGCGTGCTGCACCGCCTGCGCGAGCATGCTGTCGAACATCAGCCGGTTCGGCAGCCCGGTGAGGCCGTCGCGAAAGCTCCTGCGCTGCAGCTCGGTCTCGACCTGGCGCAGCGACCGCCGCAGGCGCGCCTCGAGCACCGAGAACAGCAGCCCGACGCCGAGCACGATGCACGAGCCGATCGACGCGAACAGCACCAGCGTCGTCGACGACACGCCGTCGGCGTGCGCCGCCGCGGTCTGCTCGCCGATGCCGGCGGCGCCGAGGACGAGCTGCTGCGTCGCGACGATCGTGAAGCCGAACACCGCCGCCGACGTCGTCTGCCAGCCGAGCGTCGCCGGCTTGGTGCGGTCGCCGCCGCGGAAGAACGCGCCGAGCGCCATCATGCAGCCGCCGACCGCGCCGGCGAACGCGGCGACGAGCGGCAGGATCTGCCAGTCGACGCCGGGGACGAGCCCGAGCGGCGCGAGCGCGAGCGCGTGCGTGCCGACGACGCCGATGCCGAGCGCGACGGCGCCGAAGCCGACCCGCCCGGGCGTCGCGACGCGGCCGCTCACCGCGCCGAAGCCGGCGAGCGCGGCGATCAGCGCCGCCGTCCAGACGCCGAGCGAGCCGAGGCCGTGGTAGCCGATCGCGAACGGCAGCGGCTCGGCGGCGACGCCGATCACCTGGCTCGACCAGACGCCGATCGCCGTCGCCGACGCCGCGCCGAGCAGCCAGAGCGCGCCGGCGCGGGTGCGCAGGACGCGCACGCGCCGGGCGAGGTCGAACGCGACGTACGACGCCAGCGTGCTGACGCCGAGCGCGAGCACGAGCATCAGCAGCGTCGAGACGAACGACTGCGCTTCGGAAGGAATCGCCTGCTCCGGGGACATGGGTGGGCCATCGACGCCGCCGTCGACCGGCTGGCGGCCTCCCGATATCGACGGTGGGGAGCAGGACTTGAGGCGGCGACGCGCCGCCCGGCCGTGAGCCCGGCGGCGCCGGCAGGAGTTGGCGCCGGCGCCGGGCGCGCGCTCAGTGGAGGACGAGCGGCTGCGGCATCAGCGACGCGAAGCGGCCGATGTACTCGTCGAGCTCTTCCTCGCTCGGCTCTTCTTCCATCAGCGCCTCGACGCCCGCCTGGAAGTGATCGGCCATCGAGCCCTCGATGAAGATGTCCTTCTGCGCGAGCTTGTCGACGATCTCGAAGGCGCCGCGGCTGACCTCGCCCGAGCCCGCGCCGCCGTCGGCGGTCGGGATCTCGAAGAGGACGACGGTGAAGCTGTCCGAGTTGTAGAGCATGTGCATGGCGGTCTACCTGCGGTCCGGTGGCCGGATTGCAAGTCGGGAGCGGCAACCCATGCGCCCACAACGCCGTCGCCGCCGCGGCAGCCGACACCGTCCGGGCCGATCGGCTTGGCGTCCTACGGGTCGACGCGGTCGAGCAGAAGGTCGTATTCGGACGCGCCGGAAGCGTTGCGCAACGTGGCATGCGCCGGCAGGTACGAGCGCGCTGGGTCGAGCCAGATCTCGGCCGTCGTGTCGGTCGCCGCGCGCGCCTCGCGGACGAGCTTGACCGCGGCGACCGCGCCGCGCGCCGTCTCCACGGTCTCCTCGCCGACGCAGCGCAGGCTCCAGATCGCGGCGTCGCCGCGCGCGCCGACCACCGCCATCGTGATCCGCGCGCCTTCGCTGAGCAGCGCTGGATCGGCCGCGACGATGCCCGCGAGCTGGATCATCCAGCTCAGCCGGTCCTGCGCGCCGGCGACGAGCGGCCATTCGGCGGTCGTCGCCGAAAAGGTGATCCGGCCGCCATCGCGGACGAAGTTCGCCGCCTGCGCTGCACGCCGCGCGCGCTGGTCGAGAAATCGCACCGGCGCGACGCCGTCGCCGTCGATCGCGCCTTCGCTCGTCTGCACGAGCAGCGTCAGGCCGGCGATGCGCGCTTCGAGGACGAGGCGGTAGCTGTCGCCGGCGGGTTGCCAGCGGATCTCGCCGTCGCCGCGCAGAGCACCGCGGCGCACCTGGTAGTGGAGCGTCGCGGGCGGCGGCAGCCGCGTCGGGTAGACCGGCGGCGGGCGGT
>DASSRF010000150.1:0-8076 GCA_035701945.1 Caldimonas sp.
ACGGTCCCGTCTACTTCCGCAAGGGCACCGAGCCGTACATGACGATCGCGCGGCCGGCCGGCAACGGCGGCGGCGTCACCGCGGTCGAGGTCAACCTCAAGTTCGTCTGGGACGTCGTCTCGAAGATCAAGATCGGCGAGCACGGGCTCGCGTACGTCGTCGACTCGACCGGAACGCTGATCGCGCACCCCGACATCAGCCTCGTCCTCAAGAAGACCGACCTGAGCGCGCTGCCGCAGGTCGCCGCGGTGCGCGCCAACGCCGGCGGCGCCGACGGCGTTCCCGTGCTCGCGCGCGACCTCCAGGGCGACGAGGTGCTCTCGGCGAACGCGCCGATCACGGGGCTCGGCTGGACCGTGTTCGTCGAGTCGCCGCGCGCCGAGGCGTTCGCGCCGATGGTGAAGACGCTGCAGCGCACCTCGCTGCTGCTCGTCGTCGCGCTCCTGATCTCGATCGCGGCGAGCTTCTTCCTCGCCCGCGCGCTGGTGCGGCCGCTGCGCGCGCTGCAGGAAGGCGCGGCGCAGATCGGCGCCGGCGACCTCGAGCGGCACATCGACGTGCGCACCGGCGACGAGCTCGAGGTCCTTGCCGGCCAGTTCAACGACATGAGCGCGCAGTTGCGCGAGTCGTACGCCGGCCTCGAGCGCAAGGTCGACCAGCGCACCGCCGAGCTGCGCGAAGCGCTCGAGCAGCAGACCGCGACCGCCGAGATCCTGCGCGTCATCAGCGGCTCGGTCGCCGACCACCAGCCGGTGTTCCGCAAGATCCTCGAGAGCTGCGCGCATCTGTTCTCGAGCTCGGAGCAAGGCATCCTGCTGATCGACGACGAGGGCCGCGTCCATCTCGGCGAGCACCGGGGCACGGTCCGCGACCGGCTGGCGGCGATGTTTCCGACCTCGGTCGGGCCCGACGGCGCCGCCTCGCTCTTCGGCCGGGGCGTGCTGAACTTCCGCGACATGCTCGGCGACCCCGACGTGCCACCCGCCCTGCGCGCCGTCACCGAGCGCCTCGGCCTCGGCACCTTCTCGCAGGTGTTCGCGCCGCTCGTCTGGGAGGGCCGCGCGATCGGCTCGCTCTACGTCGTGCGCCAGCCGCCGACCGGATTCAACGACAAGGAGATCGAGCTGCTGCGTACGTTCGCCGACCAGGCCGTGATCGCGATCCAGAACGCGCGCCTCTTCAACGAGACCAAGGAGGCGCTCGAGCAGCGGACCGCGACCGCCGGGGTGCTGCAGGTGATCAGCGGCTCGCTCGCGGACACGCAGCCGGTGTTCAACGAGATCCTCGACAGCTGCGAACGACTGTTCGACAGCACCGGCCTGGGCATCTACGTGCAGAACGAGGACGGGACGCTGCGAACGGCTGCAGTCCGCACGAAGACCGCAAAGGCGGTGGAGATGCTGAAGCTCGCGGTCGAGCGGCCCGAACAGCGCAATGTGCGTTCGCCGGTCGGAGCCGTGATCCGGGAGCGCCGCGCGCTGCAGCACGACCACGTGCCGGGCGCGCCGCAGGCGCCCGAGACGTTGCGAGTCATGGCGGACCGCTTCGCCGACTACTCGATCGTCATCGCGCCGATGGGGTCGGGCGCGTTGCTCGTCGTTCGCGATCCCGCCCGGCCGTTCACCGCTCGCGAGCTCGAGCTCATCCGGACGTTCGCCGACCAGGCGGTGATCGCGATGCAGAATGCGCGCCTGTTCAACGAGACGAAGGAAGCGCTCGAGCAGCAGACCGCGACCGCCGCGGTGCTGCAGGTGATCAGCAGCTCGGTCGCCGACACCCAGCCGGTCTTCGACAAGATCCTCGACAGCTGCGAGCGGCTGTTCGCCGCGACGTCGCTCGGCATCTACCTCGTCGACGACTCGGGGATCCTGCACAAGGCGGGCTTTCGCGCCGCGCGCGAGAAGCCCGAGCGCGCGCTCGCCGGCCAGCTGCCGCGGCCGGTCGAGGGCACCGCGACCGAGATCGCGATCCGCGAGCGCCGCGTCGTCCACTTCGCCGACGTCCTCGGCGCTCCCGAGGGCGTTCCCGCGCCGCTCTTGCGCGTCGCGCAGGCCGCCGGCAGCTTCTCGATCGCGTTCGCGCCGATGCTCTGGGAGGGCCGCGGCGTCGGCGCGATCCAGGTCTCGCGCGACCCGCCGGAGCCGTTCAGCGAGAAGGAGCTGACGCTGCTCAAGACGTTCGCCGACCAGGCGGTGATCGCGATCCAGAACGCGCGCCTGTTCACCGAGATCCAGGCCAAGAGCCGCGAGCTCGAGCTCGCCAACAAGCACAAGAGCGAGTTCCTCGCCAACATGTCGCACGAGCTGCGCACGCCGCTGAACGCGATCATCGGCTTCTCCGAGGTGCTCTCGGAGCAGATGTTCGGCGAGGTCAACGAGAAGCAGCTCGAGTACCTGCGCGACATCCACGCGTCGGGCCACCACCTGCTGACGCTCATCAACGACATCCTCGACCTCTCGAAGATCGAGGCCGGCCGGATGGAGCTCGAGCTGGCGACGACGAACCTGCCGATGCTGCTCGACAACTGCACGACGCTCGTGCGCGAGCGCGCCAGCCGCAACGGCCTCGTGCTCGCGCTCGACGTCGACGACGACGTCGGCGACTGGGTCTGCGACGTCCGCAAGCTCAAGCAGATCGTCATCAACCTGCTGTCGAACGCGGTCAAGTTCACGCCGCCCGGCGGCCGGGTGACGCTGCGCGCGACCAGGCTCGACCACGCGGTCGAGATCGCCGTCGTCGACACCGGCGTCGGCATCGCCAAGGACCAGCAGGCGCTCGTCTTCGAGGAGTTCCGCCAGGCCGGCGGCGACTACCTGAGGAAGGCCGAGGGCACGGGGCTCGGGTTGTCGCTCGCCAGGCGCTTCGTCGAGCTGCACGGCGGCTCGATCCGGGTCGAGAGCGAGCCCGGCCGCGGCTCGACCTTCGCATTTATCCTGCCGGAACGCGTTCTCGAGGCGGTGTAAGCGGGGGTGCCGATGCAGACCATCCTGATCGTCGAGGACAACGAGAAGAACATGAAGCTGGTGCGCGACATCCTGCGCCACCACAAGTACGAGACCCTCGAGGCGGCGACCGGCGAGGACGGCGTGCGCTTCGCGGTCGAGCGCCGGCCCGACCTCGTGCTGATGGACATCCAGCTGCCCGACATCGACGGCATCGAGGCGCTGCGCAGGATCCGGCTCGAGCGTGCCCTCGACGCGGTTCCGGTGATCGCGGTGTCGGCGTCGGTGATGCCCGACGACCAGCAGAAGATCGTCGCTTCGGGCTTCGACGCGTTCATCACCAAGCCGATCAACCTGAAGCAGTTCCTCGCCACCGTGCAGCGGCTGCTCGCCGAAGGGCGCGCGTCGCCATGAGCATCGCCGGCGGCCGCGGCACCGCCGGCGTCGGCCGTCGCACCGCGCTCGCGCTCGCCGCCGCGCTCGCCTTCGGCGCGCACGCGGCCGACGCGCCGAAGCCCGCCCGCACGGTGACGATCGGCCTCCTCGGCCTCTTCTCGCAGCCGCGGCCGCCGAACGCCGACCCGGTCGAAGTCGGCTTCATGCAGGGCCTGCGCGAGCTCGGCTACGTCGAAGGCAGGACGCTCGTCGTCGAGCGGCGCTGGGCCGACGGCAGCACCGATCGGCTCGCCGCGATGGCCGCAGAGCTCGCGCGCTCGAAGCCCGACCTGATCATCGCCGCCGGCCAGCCGGCGCGCGAGGCGGCGCGAAAGGCGACTTCGACGATTCCGATCCTGACGCTGTCGGGAAGCGACCCGGTCCGCGAAGGCTGGGCGCAGAGCCTGGCGCGCCCGGGCGGCAACGTCACCGGGCTGACGTTCACGCCGCCCGAGCTCGGGCCGAAGCGGCTCGAGCTGCTGAAGGAGGCCGCACCGGGCGCGAGCCGCGTCGTCGTGATGGTCGATCCGGTCGAGGTCGTCGACCTCGCCGACGTGATCCGCGAGACCAGGGACGGCGCCGGGCGGCTCGGCATGCAGCTGCAGGTCATCGAGGTGCGCGGCGCCGAAGGCCTCGATGCGGCGTTCGCCGCGATGCGCAGGGCCCGCGCGCAGGCGCTGTTCCCGATCGCGATGTACCCGCATCGCGACCGCGTCGCGGCGCTCGCATCGCGCGACAGGGTGCTGACTGTCGGCGAGTCGATCGCCGAGGCGCACGCCGGCTACCTGATCGCCTACGGCGTCGACGTCGACGACATCGTCCGCCGCGGCGTCGCCAAGGTCGACAAGATCCTGCGCGGCGAGCGCGCCGGCGACGTGCCGATCGAGCGGCCGGCGAAGTTTCGCCTCGGCGTCAACCTGAAGACCGCGCGCGCGATCGGCGTCACGATGCCGAAGTCGCTGCTGCAACGCGCCGACGAGGTGATCGGGTGATGCGCGGCACGCGACACCTCGCGATGCGCGGCGCGCGATGGACCGCGGCTCTGGTGGTCGCGACGGCGCTGGTGAACGCGCATGCGCAGCGTTCGCCGGTGCGTGTCGGCGTCATCTTCCCTGCCGATCCGCCCGCAGGAAACGCCGCGGCGAACAGCGTCGCGCATGGCCGAGCCTCGCTGGCGCGACCGGCGCGCGGAACCGACTTGTCGCAACGCGAGGTGCTTGCCGGCGCGCTGCGTGAGCTCGGCTGGATCGAGGGGCGAAACCTGACGCTCGAGGTGCGCTTTGCCGGGGTCGATCCGGAGCGGCAGCGCCAGGCTGCTGCTGCGCTCAAGGCGCTGCCCGTCGCGGTGATCGTCGCCCCGGGATCGGGCGCGATTCGTGCCGCCCGCGAGGGAGCGCCCGGCGTTCCGATCGTGATGGTCTACGCCGGCGATGCGCGCGGCTCGGGCTTCGTCGCGAGCCTGGCGCAGCCCGGAGGCGACCTCACCGGCACGTCGGCCGCCGGCGAGGAGGTCCTCGCCAAGCAACTCGAGCTGCTCGCCGCGACCGTTCCCGCGCTGAAGCGAGTCGGCGTGCTGATGAATCCGGCCAACGCCGCCAACGACTTCTTCCTCCGCGCGATCTCGGTTCGCGCGCGCGAGCTCGGAGTGGAGGTCGAGCGCATCGACGTCGCGGCACCCGCAGAGCTCGACGCTGCGGTCGGGCGTGCCCGTGGCGGCGGCTTGATCGTGCTCGGCGACCCGATGTTCACGCAGCAGCGGTCGCGCCTCGTCGACGCGGTCCGCCGCGCCGGCGTTCCGGCGGTCTACGGCGGCCGCGAATATGTCGTCGAAGGGGGGCTGATGTCGTACCTCTCCCCGAGCGCGTGGCACTGGCGGCGTGCCGGGCATTTCGTCGACAAGATCCTGCGCGGCGCCAGCCCGGCCAGCCTTCCGGTCGAGCAGCCGACCGCGTTCGAGCTGACGATCAACGTCAAGACGGCGCGCGCGCTCGGGCTCGCGATCCCGCAGTCGCTCCTGCTGCGCGCCGACGAGGTGATCGAATGAGCGCCGACGCTGCGCGCGGCGAAGGCGCCAAGATCCTCGTCGTCGACGACGTCGCGCTCAACGTCAAGCTGCTCGCCGACCTGCTCGGCGCGAAGGGCTACCGCACGTGCACCGCGGCGTCGGGCGCCGAGGCGCTCGCCGCGCTCGACCGCGAGCAACCGGACCTCGTCCTGCTCGACGTGATGATGCCCGGCATGAGCGGCTACGAGGTGTGCGAGGCGATCCGCGCCAACCCTGCGCACGCGATGCTGCCGATCGTCCTCGTCACCGCGCTCGACCCGGCGAAGGAGCGCGCCAAGGGCCTCGACGCCGGCGCCGACGACTTCCTGAGCAAGCCGGTCAGCCAGCACGAGCTGCTCGCGCGCGTGCGCTCGCTCCTGCGCGTCAAGTCGCTCTACGACGAGCTCGTGCGCCAGAAGAGCGAGCTCGCCGAGCTCAACCGCACGCTCGAGCAGCGCGTCGACGACGGCATCCGGCAGCTCGAGAAGGTCGGCCGCCTGAAGCGCTTCTTCTCGCCTGCGCTCGCCGAGCTGATCGTCGCCGGCGGCGCCGCCGATCCGCTGAAGAGCCACCGCCGCGAGATCACCGTCGTCTTCCTCGACCTGCGCGGCTTCACGGCGTTCACCGAGACCGCCGACCCCGAGGACGTGATGGCGGTGCTCGGCGAATACCACGCCGCGGTCGGCGCGCTCGTCCTCGAGCACGAGGCGACGCTCGAGCGCTTCACCGGCGACGGCATCATGGCGTTCTTCAACGACCCGGTGCCGGTTCCCGACCCGGGCCTGCGCGCAGTGAGGATGGCGCTCGCGATGCAGCGCGAGGTCCACCGGCTCGCCGAAGGCTGGAAGAAGCGCGGCCACGCGCTCGCGATGGGAATCGGCATCGCGCAGGGCTTCGCGACGATCGGCGGCATCGGCTTTCCGGGCCGCATCGACTACGGCGCGATCGGCACCGTCACCAACCTCGCGGCGCGGCTGTGCGGCGAAGCGCAGGGCGGCGAGATCCTCGTCTCGCAGCGCGTCCACGCGTCGCTCGACGGCGCCGTCGCGACCGAGGCCGCGGGCGAGCTCGTGCTGAAGGGTTTCCACCGGCCGGTGCCTGCGTTTCGCGTCGTCGCCACCGGCGAGTGAACTTTGCCACTGCGGCCGAGTGGCAACGGTTGCTCGCCGCCGGGCCGCAGCTGCAGCGATGCTCTTGCGACGAAGGAGCTGTCATGAAGAGACGCCGTCTGCTGTTCGCCTCGGCCGCCGTTGCCGCGCTGCCGCGCATCGGGGTCGCGCAGGTGCGATCGGCGCGGATCGGCTGGCTGACGGCGCAGCGGCCGCCGAGCCTGACGCCGTACGTCGCTGCGTTTCGCGAATCGCTCGGCGAGCTCGGCTTCGTCGAAGGCAGGAACCTGGCGATCGAATTCCGCTACGGCGACGACGACATCGCCAAGGTGCGCGGGCTCGCCGACGAGCTCGTCAAGCTGCCGGTCGACGTCATCGTCGTCCAGGGCGAGGCGATCCTCGAGCTGCGCTCGCTGCGCCTGCCGCTGCCGATCGTCTACGCGTACAGCGGCGACCCGGTCGCCGCCGGCCTCGCCGAGAGCCTCGCGCGGCCGAACGCGAGCATGACCGGACTCACCTACCTCGCGCTCGAGCTGAACGGCAAGCGGCTCGAGCTGCTGCGCGAGATCGTTCCCGGCGTTCGCCGCGTCGCGCTGCTCGCCAATCCGGAGTATCCCGGCGAAACGGCCGAGCGCGAGAACTCCGAGGCGACGGCGCGGCGGCTCGGCCTCGACGTTCGCCACATGCCGGCACGCACGTCGGACGAGCTCACGGCGGCGCTCACGAAGATGGGCGCGAACCGCACGCAGGCGATCTCGCTGTTCGCCGACAGCTTCACCGTGCAGAACCGCGGCCGGATCGTCGAGTTCGCATTGCGCGAGCGGCTGCCGCTCGTCTCGAGCTGGCCAGTGTTCGCGCAGGCGGGCGCGCTGTGCACGTACGGGCCGCGCCTCGTCGATTCGTACAAGCGGCTCGCCTACTACGTCGACCGCGTGCTGCGCGGCACCAAGCCCGCCGATCTGCCGATCGAGCAGCCGACGACGATCGAGACGATCGTCAACCTCAGGACCGCCGACGCGATCGGCGTGCAGATTCCGCAGGCGGTGCTGGTGCGCGCCGACCACGTGTTTCGCTGACGGGAGCGCAAAGGAAGAACGCCGAAGCGCCGGCGGCGAGCGCGAGCAGGGCGCCGACGACGGCGGCGCCGTGGAAGCGGCCGAAGAACGCCGGGCCCGCCGCGTCGCCGGCGAGCACGTAGCCGAGCAGCGCGGTCGCGAGCAGCCCGGCGATGCGCGACGTCGCGTTGTTGAACCCCGAGGCCGAGCCGACGTGCGCCGGATCGACGGCCGCGATCACCGCGGTCGTGAGCGGTGCGACGCTGAGCGTGAGGCCGACCGCGATGCACGCGAGCGCCGGCAGCACCTGGGTCGCATAGCGCACCGGGCCGGCGCCGGTCGGCAGGAACAGCGCGAAGCCGATCGCGACGACGACCGGGCCGACCGTCAGCAGCGTGCGCGTGCCGACGCGCTCGGCGAGCTGGCCGGCGGCGCGCGAGCCGAGCCCCATCGCGACCGAGAGCGGCAGGAGCGCCGCGCCCGCCGCGGCC
>DASSRF010000151.1:0-3021 GCA_035701945.1 Caldimonas sp.
CGGCGTCGGATTGCGGCTGCCGACGATCGCGATCGCGCTCGCCTGCAGCAGATCGACGTCGCCGCGCGCGTAGAGCAGCAGCGGCGGGTCCGGGCTCTCCAGCAGCGCCTGCGGATAGCGCGGATCGCCGATCGCGATCGCGTCGTGCCGCTCGCTGCCGGCTTGCAGCCACTGCCAGCCGGCGGCGAGGCGCGCTTCGAACGTCTCGGGAACGAGCGCGAGCGCGCGCGCGAGCGCCGGCGGGACGACCGCGCTGCGCGCCTCGGTCGACGCGCCGAGGACGGCCTCGGGCGAGCCGAAGCGCGCGAGCAGCGCGCGCGCGGCGTCGCGGCCGACGCCGGGCGTCTCCAGCAGGCGCAGCCAGGCCGAGAACTCGTCGCGATCGATCATGCCGAGCGCGCGGCGGCGCGGGCAGGCGCTGCCGCGGGGAACCGTCGATGGAATGCGGCGCTCGTGGCGCCGCGGCTCGCGAGTCTACGGCTGCGTGAAGCGGTCGCCGCGCGCGACCGGGTCCTTCACCGAGAGGATCAGCGCGTACGACATCCGCTCGAAGACGCGGAAGACGAAGAGAAGGCCGTGGCGCTCGTCGGGAAGCTTGATCTGCACCTTGCCGCGCTCGGTCGGGTCGAGCTGGACCTTGCCGTCGCGATACAGCGCAAGCACGTGGCCGCGCTCGATGCCGTCGACCGCGCCCTTGTTGAGCGCGACGATCTGGTTCTGCCCGGCGGTCAGGCCGTCGCCGTAGATCGAGACGATCTGGCCGGCGATCGGCGCCGCCGGCGGGTGCGGCGCGTAGTTCGTGTACTCGCGGCCGGGAACCGGCGACAGGCGATCGCCGACGCCGGCTTCCTGGCGGATGCTCGTCACCGTGAACGTCGCCGGGATGATCTCGACGCGGCCGTTGGCGTCGGTGCGCGTCTCGCCCTGCACGGTGTACTCGGACGCGCCGACGTAGGTCGCCTCGTAGCCGAGGATCGCGTTGGTCGTCGGGTCGCGCAGCGGGCGCGGCTCGCGGAAGATGCGGAACTCGCGCTCGGCGCCGATGTCGCCGCGCACGTACGCGGTGTCGCCGCGCGACAGCAGGACGCGGCCTTCCTGCGTCGCGACGATGCGCGGCGCGGTCGCGAGCTCGTTGCCCTCGAAGATCACCGCCTCGTTGAGGAACGGCTCGATCAGGTTGAACGGGATCGACGCGATGCCGTCGAGCGCGAGGTCGCGCGAGCGGACCTTCGGCGACAGGCTGGCGTCGCCGGCCCCCCCGACCGGCGCGCCCATGCGCAGCCGGGCGCGGCCGTTCGACTTGTCGAGGAAGAGCTGCTGGCCGGGGAAGATGAGGTGGGGGTTCCTGACCTGCTCGAGGTTCATGCCCCAGAGCTCGGGCCAGCGCCACGGGCTCCGCAGGTACATCTTCGAGATGTCCCACAGGGTGTCGCGCGTCTTGACGGTGTAGACGTCGGGAGCGTCGGGGAGGATCTCGCTCAACGGAACGCCGGCCTCGGCGGTGCGCCTGGCGGTCTCGCGCTGCTGCTGCGTGATCGGAAAGTTGGGCTCGGCGGCGAGCGCTGCGACCGGGAGCGAGACGAGGGCGAGGACGGCGAGTTGCCGAAGCGAAGACGGTGCAGGGAGAATTCGTCGGCTCATGCAGAAGGTCTCGGTGGAGCGAGCCGCGGCGCCGGCGCGCGCGGTCCGAAAGGGCTTCCGCGCTGCCTGTCCGGCGACTTCGCGGTTCGGCGAAAATCTCACTTGAGTTGGAAGATTCTGCCCATAAAGCATTGATATCGCAACGAAACCGGGGTGCCGTTCAGTCCTGCGCGTGAGACCTTTCTCACCTCTTTTCGTTGTCCTGCATCCACAGGCCGCCGCCGCTGAATCGATTCGTCACAAATGAGCAAGCTCGACATCCTTCGCTATCCCGATCCGCGCCTGCACAAGGTCGCGCGGCCGGTGGCCGAGGTCGACGCGCGCATCAAGGGGCTCGTCGACGACATGCTCGAGACGATGTACTCGGCCGAGGGCGTCGGCCTCGCGGCGACGCAGGTCGACGTCCACGAGCGCGTCATCGTGATCGACGTTTCCGAGCCGCGCAACGAGCCGATCGTGCTCATCAATCCCGAGCTCATCGAGGTCAGCGAAGAGATGGCGATCGCGGAGGAAGGCTGCCTCTCGGTCCCCGAGATCTACGACAAGGTCTCGCGCCATGCGCGCGTTCGCGTGCGCGCGCTCGACCGCAGCGGCGCGGCGCGCGAGTTCGACGCCGAGGGGCTGCTCGCGGTCGCCGTGCAGCACGAGATGGACCACCTGCTCGGCAAGGTCTTCGTCGAGTACCTGAGCCCGCTCAAGCGATCGCGCATCAAGACGCGGATGCTGAAGAGGACGCGCGACGAGGCGCGCGTCTGAACGGGCTCTAGCTCGCCGGCGATGCGGGTCGCCTTCGCCGGCACTCCGGAGTTCGCCCGCGTCGCGCTCGCGCGGATCGTCGCGGCGGGTTTCGAGGTCCCGCTCGTCCTGACGCAGCCCGACCGGCCGGCAGGGCGCGGCATGAAGCTGGTCGCCTCGCCCGTCAAGGCATTCGCGCTCGAGCGCGGCATCGCGGTCGCGCAGCCGCCGGGGCTGCGCCTCGACGGCAGGCACGCCGACGACGCGCGCGCCGCCCAGCGCTCGATCGCGGCCGCAGCGCCGGACGTCATCGTCGTCGCCGCGTACGGGCTCCTCCTGCCGCCATGGCTGCTCGAGCTGCCGCGCCACGGCTGCGTGAACATCCACGCGTCGCTGCTGCCGCGCTGGCGCGGCGCGGCGCCGATCCAGCGTGCGATCCTCGCGGGCGACGAGACCAGCGGCGTCACCCTGATGCTGATGGATGAAGGCCTCGATACCGGGCCCATGTTGGCGCGGCATACGCTCGACATCCGTCACAGCAATGCCGGGCAAGTCACGGAAGACATGGCCAATCTCGGCGCGCGGATGCTCGTCGACTGGCTCGACAGTCCGACTCCTCCCGAGCCGCAGCCCATTGCCGGCGCG
>DASSRF010000152.1:0-3604 GCA_035701945.1 Caldimonas sp.
TGTCGTGGCTCCTGTCGGTCGAAGGAACCCGCCGCGACGGCCGAAGGGGAGTCGGAGCTCACCCACGAGGACCATCGTGCGGGTGAGCGCGGTTGCAACGTGGGCTGCCAAGCCTGGGACGGACCGCGGGTCCTGCCTTGCAACGCTCCTTGGACAGCGGCGCGATTCTAGCGCGGCGCGGCGTCGCGCGACCCCACTCGTATCATGGCCGCGTGACTCCGCCCTCCGCACTGCCGTGGTCGAGCGCGGATCCCGAGCGCCTCGCGCAGGTCGTCGGCGTCCTCACCGACATCGACGACACGCTGACGACCGAAGGCGCGATCCCGATGGGAGTCGTCGCCGCGCTCGCCGCGCTGCGCGAAGCCGGTTTGCCGACGATCGCCGTGACCGGCCGGCCGATGGGCTGGAGCTTGCCCGTCGCGAGCGCGACGCCGCTCGCCGCGGTCGTCGCCGAGAACGGCGGCGTGGCGCTGATCCGCGACGGCGACGACGTCGCCATCGAGTTCGCCGACGCCGACGACGTCCGCGCCGCCAACGCCGCCAGGCTCGCGCGCGTCGCCGAGCGCATCGTCGCCGAGGTGCCCGGCGCGACGCTCGCGCGCGACAGCGCCGGCCGCGTCACCGACATCGCCGTCGACCACGGCGAGTTCGCGCACCTCGGCCAGCAGCAGATCGACGCTGTCGTCGCGCTGATGCGCGCAGCCGGCATGCAGGCGACGGTCAGCTCGATCCACGTCAACGGCTGGTTCGGCACGCACACCAAGCTGACCGGCGCGCGCTGGATCGTCCGTCGCGTCCTCGGCCGCGACCTCGACGGCGAGCGCGACCGCTGGCTCTACGTCGGCGACTCGACCAACGACGAGCCGATGTTCGCGGCGTTTCCGCTCTCGGTCGGTGTCGCCAACATCGCCGACTTCGCCGATCGCCTGCAGCGCTGGCCGGCGTACGTGACGCAACTCGACCGTGGCCGCGGCTTCGTCGAGATCGCCGAAGCGCTCGTCGACGCGCGCGGACGTTCGGCGGCGATGGCCGGGCGCTAGCCGCGCTGCCTCGCGCGTCCGGGCGAGACGCCGAGGAAGTCGGCGAGCCGCTCGCGCTCGGCGGCGAGCTCGCCCGCGAACGCGGCATCGTCGGGCCTGCCGTCGACGAAGTGCGTCGTCATCGCGAGCTTGTCGTCGCCAACGCTCGCGTTCGCCCAGCCGACGACGCGGTCGCGCCAGAGCAGCGGCAGCGCGTAGTAGCCGAGCTTGCGCTTGGCCGCGGGCGTGTACGCCTCGAAGCGGTAGGTCCAGCCCCAGAGCAGCGCGAAGCGGCGCCGGTCCCAGACGATCGGGTCGAACGGCGCGAGCACGCGGACGCGCTCGTCGGCGCGCCAGCGCCGCGAGCGCGGCTCCTCGTCGGCGGGCCAGTACCAGGTCGCGCCATCCACGCGCGCGCTCGCGAGGCGTTCGCGCAGCGTCGCGAGCGCGGCGCGCGTCTCGTCGCCGAGGTGCGGCGCGCCGTAGCGGAGCAGCCGGGCGAGGTAGACGAGGCTCGACGCCGGCAGCGGCGCGTACTTGGCAACGACGAGCGCGAGCAGCGCCTCGGCGCGCGCGACGCGCGCTGCCGGCGAGTCGTCGGCGGCAGGGTGCTCGACCGCCTCGTAGATGCGCGTCCCGGCCTCGCGCCTGCGCACGCGCAGGAGGCCGCGGTAGTGCATGTCGTCGAGCAGGTGCGTCGTCGCCTGGCTCGATCCGCCCCAGGCGTTGATCCGGCGGCCGTGCGCGAAATGCTCCTCGATGACGCGCGGGTGCGTCGGGCCGTGCGCGCGGATGAACGCGAGCACCTCGGCGGCCTTGCGCCGCCTCGCCGCGTCCCACGCATGCCGCGGCGTGCGCGGATGCATCAGCGCGAGATGGCGGCGCGGCAGGAAGCCGTAGTTGACGAACGCATCCTCGTCGATCGGCAGGCGCGAATAGCGGCGCTCGAGGTCGCCGGCGCGGTAGCCGGCGACGCGGTGGCGCAGGATCAGGTCCTGCGCCCGCGCCGGCGCGCGGATCGGGTCGGCCTGGACGAAGCCGAGCCGGTCGATCGCGCGCGCGAGCGTCGTCGGCTTGAAGAGCGATCGCGCGACGGCGTAGCGGCGCAGCTCGTCGAGGGTCGGCGGCTTCGGCATGGCCGAGGATGATGCCGCGTCGCACGGCGGCCGCGGGTACAGTCGCGTCGGAGGCGCCGGCGCAATGCAGAAGACCCGATCGACGAGCGATGCCGTGCTGCGCGAGCTCCGCGCGTTCGCTCTCGCCTGCCCGGCTGCGCACACGAAGAGCGCATGTCCCGGCCATCTCGACGTCGTCGCGACGCTCGCCCCATGACGATCGAGGACGCATCGCATCGCAGCGACGGCCTCGCCGAGCGCCTCGCGCGCTGCTACACCGGCGTCGTCTACGACGTCCTGCGCGACCGCGGCATCGTGCAGTGCATCCTGCCGCCTTCGATCGTCCCGCTCGACCGCGCGATGGTCGCCGCGGGCCCGGTCTTCACGGTCCGCGGCCGCCCGGACGCGACCGTCTCGGCGCACGAAACCCTGCTGCGCTGGACCGAGCTCCTCTCGCGCGCGCCGCGCGGCCACGTCGTCATGGTCCAGGGCAACGACGGCGAGCGCGCGCTGATGGGCGAGCTCTCGGCCGAGACGCTGCAGTTCCGCGGCGTCCGCGGCTACATCGTCGACGCCGGCTGCCGCGACACCGCGTTCATCCGCAGGATCGGCTTTCCGGTGTTCTGCGACAAGGCGACGCCGCGCGACATCGTCGCCGCCTGGGTGCCGGTGGCGTACGACGAGCCGATCAGCTTCGGCCAGGTCGTCGTGCGCGCCGGCGACCACGTCCTCGCCGACTGCGACGGCATCGTCGTGATTCCCGGCGCGATCGCCGCCGAGGTGATCGCCGCCGCCGAAGCGGCGATGCGGACCGAGGACAAGGTGCGCGCGGCGATCCTCGCGGGAGTCGATCCGCAGCAGGCGTACCTCGAGCACGGCAAGTTCTAGGGCCTGTTCGCGCCGCGCGATCCTTCGCACGGCGGGCGCGCACACCCTGGCGCGGTCAACCGCCGACCGACACCTTGCGGCACGCCTCGGCGCAGGCGCGGCACGCCGCCGCGCACGCCTGGCAGTGGTCGTGGCGGTGCTTGCCGCACTCCGCGCCGCACTCGTCGCACACCTCGGCGCACAGTCCGGCGATCGCGCCAATCAGCTCGCTGCCGCGCGCCGCCGCGCCCGCGGTGAGCTGGCAGGTGGCGGCGCAGTCGATGTCGAGCGCGACGCAGCGCGCCATCATCTTGACATCGTCCTCGCGCAGGCACGCGACGGCGCAGTGGTTGCACGCCGCGGCGCCCGCGTTGCACGCGTCGATGCACGCCTGCAGGGATGGGCTCGCCATGGTCGGCTCCTGGTCGCGCCGCCGGGGTGGCGGCGCGTCGTTGCGGCAAGCCGTGTTCCCTCGGCGGAGCGCCCGCCGGCGTGCGCAGCTCCTACAGACCCGCTGCAGCGCGCAACGTCGCCGCCTTGTCGGTTCTCTCCCAGCTGAACTCGGGCTCGTCGCGGCCGAAGTGCCCGTACGCCGCCGTCTTG
>DASSRF010000153.1:0-6206 GCA_035701945.1 Caldimonas sp.
CGTCGGCTCCAATGAGAATCGTCGAGTCGAAAAAAAACCGCCGGGGGCTGCCCGGCGGTCTCGGATTCGGTGTGCGCTGGTTATGCGACTGCCTCTCCATCCGCCGAGCGGTGCGAGAACGCAAAATACGCAAAGAACCAGGCGCGCAGGACCATGGGCGCGAATGTAGCACGGCGCTCGGGCGCCACGTCAACGACGAAGGAGACAGACGTCATGGATCGAAGAAAAGTGTTGTCGACAGGCAGCGCTGCCGCAGTCGCTGCGTTGGCCGGTTGCGCGACGGGCGGCAGCGGCACCCCGACCGGCGGCGGCAAGACCGTGTTCAGCGTCGCCCAGCCGATGCTGCCGATCGTCGGCACGAGCGAGATGTTCCCGGTGCGGCGTATCTACTGCATCGGCCGCAACTACGCTGCGCACGCGCGCGAGATGGGGTCGGACCCGAACCGCGAGCCGCCGTTCTTCTTCCAGAAGCCGAGCGACGCGATCCAGGTCGTCGCGATCGGAACGACCGCCGACCACCCGTATCCGCCGCTCACCAAGAACTACCACTACGAGATCGAGCTCGTCGCTGCGCTCGGCAAGGGCGGCAGGAACGTCACTCCCGAGCAGGCGCTCTCGCTGGTCTACGGCTACACGGTCGGCCTCGACATGACGCGGCGCGACCTGCAGCGTGCGATGGGCGACGAGAAGAAACCCTGGG
Source organism: Caldimonas sp. (assembly GCA_035701945.1). Lineage (GTDB taxonomy): Bacteria > Pseudomonadota > Gammaproteobacteria > Burkholderiales > Burkholderiaceae_C > Schlegelella_A. The sequence goes on from DASSRF010000153.1 coordinate 701, forward strand.
AGATCGGCAAGAGCTTCGACCGTTCGGCGCCGATGGGACCGCTGCACCGCGTCGCCGACGTCGGCCACTTCACCAAGGGCGCGATCATGCTCAAGGTCAACGGCGTCACCAAGCAGAGCGCCGACCTCAGCATGATGACTTGGAGCGTCGCCGAGCAGATCTCGAAGCTCTCGCAGGCGTTCGAGCTCTTCCCCGGCGACCTCATCTACAGCGGCACGCCCGAGAACGTCGGGCCGGTCGTCCCGGGCGACGTCATGCAGGGCTCGATCGCCGGGCTGCCGACGCTCGACGTCCGCGTCACCGGAACCAAGAACGCCTAGCTACGCAGTCCCGCCGACGGTCAGCCGGTCGATGCGCAGGGTCGGCTGGCCGACCCCGACGGGAACGCTCTGGCCCTCCTTGCCGCAGACGCCGACGCCGGTGTCGAGCGCCATGTCGTTGCCGATCGCGCTGACGCGCGTCAGCGCGTCGGGGCCGTTGCCGATCAGCGTCGCGCCCTTGACGGGATACTGGATCTTGCCGTTCTCGACCCAGAACGCCTCGCTCGCGGAGAAGACGAACTTGCCGCTCGTGATGTCGACCTGGCCGCCGCCGAAGTTGGTCGCGTAGAGACCGCGCTTGAGGCCCGCGAGGATCTCTTCCCTGGTCTGCGTTCCGCCGAGCATGTAGGTGTTGGTCATGCGCGGCATCGGCACCGCGGCGTAGCTCTCGCGCCGGCCGTTGCCGGTCGGCCGCACCTTCATCAGCCGCGCGTTCATCGCGTCCTGCAGGTAGCCGCGCAGGATGCCGTCCTCGATCAGGACGTTTTTCTGCGTCGCGTTGCCTTCGTCGTCGACGTTGAGCGAGCCGCGCCGGTCGGGCAGCGTCCCGTCGTCGAGGACCGTGACTCCGGGCGCCGCGACGCGCTGGCCGACGCGGCCCGTGAACGCGCTCGCGCCCTTGCGGTTGAAGTCGCCCTCGAGTCCGTGGCCGACCGCCTCGTGCAGCAGGACGCCCGGCCAGCCGGGGCCGAGGACGACGCTCATGAGACCGGCCTTCGCCGGCCGCGACTCCAGGTTCGTCAGCGCCGCGTCGACCGCGGTGCGAACGTACTCGTCGATCACGTCTTCCTGGAAGAAGCCGAGGCCGAAGCGGCCGCCGCCGCCGCCGGTGCCCGACTCGCGCCGCACGACGCCGGCGACCGTCTGCTCGGCGATGACGGTGAGCGACAAGCGCACGAGCGGCCGCACGTCGGCGGCGATCGTGCCGTCGGCGCGCGCGATCAGGACGACGTCGTACTCGCTCGCGAGCCCGGCCATCACCTGGACGATGCGCGGATCCTTGCTGCGCGCGAGCCGCTCGACCTTCTCGAGCAGCGCGACCTTCTGCGTGCTGTCGAGCGTCGCGATCGGATCCATCGGCGCGTAGAGGACGCGGCTCGGCGCAAGCGACGGGTGGCTGCGGACCTTGACGCGGCGGCTCTGCCCCGCAGCGGCGATCGTTCGCACGGTGCGCGCGGCGTCGACCAGCGCAGCCTGCGAGATGTCGTCGGAGTACGCGAACGCCGTCTTCTCGCCGGCGACCGCGCGCACGCCGACCCCCTGGTCGATGCCGAAGCTGCCGCTCTTGACGATGCCTTCCTCGAGGCTCCAGCCCTCGCTCCTCGTGTACTGGAAGAAGAGGTCCGCGTCGTCGACGCGGTGCGATGCGATCTCGGCGAGCGCCGCGGCGAGACGACTCTCGTCGAGACCGAACGGCTCGAGCAGGAGCGAGCGCGCGACCGCGAGGCGTTCGATGGTGGGTTCGCGGGAGATCATGGGCGGCGAGGGACGAAGGTACGATTGTAGGGAGCGCGCGTTTCACACATCTTTACGGCCGGCTTTACGCGCGTCGCGTCGACCGGCCGTGGCCGCCGCCGTTGTGCAGGAGCGAGGGACCCGTGTTGAGATTCCACCGCACACCCAGGGAGAGCACCATGCACAAGTTCACGATGACCGCCGTCGGCGGCGCGATCGCGCTCGCTTCGTTCGCAGTTCTCGCCGGCGGCACTGCGACGCCGCGCGTCGACCAGCGCGAGTCGAACCAGCAGGCGCGCATCGACGCCGGCGTCGCCTCGGGCCAGCTGAACGCGCGCGAGACCAACCGGCTCGACAAGCAGCAGGCGCGGATCGCGAGCGTCGAGGCCAAGGACAAGGCCGACGGCACCGTCACCAAGGCCGAGCGCGCCGAGCTGCATCGCATGCAGAGGCGTGCGAGCAAGAACGTCTACGCGCAGAAGCACGACGCTCAGACCGCGCAGAGCGCGAAGGTCACGAAGCCCTGAGCCGCTAGCGGTCGTCGGGCGCGCCGCGAAGCGCCAGCGCGCGCGCGTAGAGCGCGTTGCGTGGCGCGCGCGAGATCTCGGCAGCGACCGCGACCGCCTGCTTGAGCGGCAGCGCCGCCAGCAGCGGGACGAGCAGCGCGTCGTGTGCACCCTCGTCGTCGCTCGCCGTCGCCGTCGACGCGTGCAGCACCAGCACGAACTCGCCGCGCGCGCGATTCGCGTCGGCGGCGAGCCAGCCGACGAGCTCGCGCGCCGGCATCGTCGCGATCGTCTCGAACTGCTTGGTGAGCTCGCGGCAGAGCGTCGTCGTGCGATCGGGGCACGCCGCGGCGAGCGCGGCGGCGAGCGACTCGATCCGATGCGGTGCCTCGAAGACGACCTGCGCGGCGCTTTGCTGCGCGACCGCCGCGACGGCGCGCGTTCGCTCGCCGCCACGCGCCGGCAGGAAGCCGACGACCGTGAACGCCGTCGCGCCGACGTCTCCGGCGACCGAGAGCGCGGCGAGCGCGCTGCTCGCGCCCGGGATCGGCACCACGCGATGGCCGGCGGCGCGCGCCGCGGCGACGAGCTCGGCGCCCGGATCGCTCACCGCCGGCGTTCCTGCGTCGCTGACGTAGGCGACGCGCTCGCCGCGGGCGAGCCGCTCGAGCACCGCCGCCGCGGCGCTGCGCTCGTTGTGGGCGTGCGCCGCGATCAGCGGCTTCGCGATCGCGAGCCGGCCGAGGAGCGCCGCGCTGTGGCGCGTGTCCTCGCACGCGATCGCGTCGACCAGGGCGAGCACGTGCACCGCGCGCAGCGTGACGTCGGCGAGGTTTCCGATCGGCGTCGCGACGACGTAGAGCGCGCCGGCGGGATACTGCTGGCCTCGGGCGGCGAGCGCTGCCGCCTCGACGAGCTTTGCTGCCTCCACCGATGCGACCTCCCGGGCACCCGTCACCGTCGAACCCGCCGACTGCGAAAGCGCTCGGCGACGCCGCCGAGGCGCGCGCGCTCGCCCACCTCGAGGCGGCCGGGCTGGTGCTGGTGCGCCGCAATTATCGGGTCGCGCGCGGCCCCAGCTCGCGCGGCGGCGAAGTCGACCTCGTCATGCGCGATCGCGACGGGACCCTCGTCTTCGTCGAGGTGCGCTCGCGCAGCGGCGACCGCTTCGGCGGCGCCGCGTCGAGCGTCGGCTCGGCGAAGCGACGACGGCTTGTCTTCGCGGCGACGCACTATCTGCGTCGCCTGCCTGCGCCGCCGCCGTGCCGCTTCGACGTCGTCGCGGTCGACGGCGATCGCATCGAGTGGCTGCGCGCTGCGTTCGACGCCGCCGGTTGAACCGACGCCGCGAAGGCGTGTCATATCATCGGTGGCCATGCTCGAGCAACGCATCCAGCAGCAGTTCTTCGATAGCGCCGATCTCCATTACGCCGCCGCCGAAGTGCTCGCCAAGCCTGTCAACGACGCGGTCAGCGCGTTGATCGGCTGCATCACCGCAGGAGGCAAGGTGCTCGCGTGCGGCAACGGCGGCTCGGCTGCCGACGCGCAGCACTTCGCCGCCGAGTTCGTCGGCCGCTTCGAACGCGAGCGCCCCGGCCTCGCTGCCGTCGCGCTGACGACCGACACCTCGATCCTGACCGCGGTCGGCAACGACTACGGATACGAGGTCGTCTTCTCGAAGCAGGTCGAGGCGCTCGGCGCTCCCGGCGACGTGCTGCTCGCGTTCTCGACCAGCGGCAACTCGGCGAACGTGCTCGCCGCGATCGCGGCTGCGCGCGCCAAGGAGATGACGGTGATCGCGCTCACCGGCAACGGCGGCGGCAGGATCCGCGACCAGCTGACCGAGACCGACGTCCACATCTGCGTTCCCCACGAGCGCACCGCGCGCATCCAGGAGATCCACCTGCTGGTGCTGCACTGCATCTGCGACGCGGTGGACCTGCAACTGCTCGGCGAAGAGGAAGACACATGATTCGCGGCATTCGCCGGCACCTGGCCGGCCCGCTCTCGCTCGCGCTCGCGCTCGCTGCGGCGCTCCTCGCCGGCTGCGTGCCGATGGTCGTCGGCACCGCTGTCGTCGGCGGCGCGATCGTGGCCACCGACCGCCGCGGCGGCGGCTCGCAGGTCGACGACGAGCTGATCGAGTTGAAGTCCGGCAACCGTCTCGACGAAGCGTTCCCCGACGGCCGCGTGCGCGTCAACGTGACGAGCTACAACCGGATGGTGCTGCTCACCGGCCAGGTGCCGAGCGAGGCCGACAAGGCGACCGTCGAGCAGGTCATCGCCAAGATGGACAACGTGCAGTCGGTCGTCAACGAGCTCAGCGTCGGACCGGCGACGACGTTCGGCGAGCGCAGCAAGGACGCCTTCATCACGACCAAGGTCAAGGCGAGCATCGTCGACTCGCAGGACCTGTTCGCCAACTCGATCAAGATCGTGACGCACCGCGGCGTCGTCTACCTGATGGGCCGCGTCACCGAGCGCGAAGCCAACCACGCCGCCGAGCTCGCGCGCGGCGTCAGCGGCGTCAACAAGGTCGTCAAGGTCTTCGAGATCATCAGCGAGGCCGAGCTCGCGCGGATGCAGCCCAAGACCGCGGCGACGCCGGCGAGCGCTCCCGCGAGCTCGCCCTAGCGCGCTCTCACGGCATCGCCCCGTCGCCCTCGGTGACGATCAGCGCCGGCAAGGCGAACGCGGTCGCCCCCGTCGCGTCGACGTGATCGGCCAGCGCCTCGGGAGCGGCGCCGCGCAGCCGCTCGAACTGCTCGTCGTCGAGAAGGCCGCCCAGCGTCCATGCGCACGCGCGCTCGGCGGCGACGAGCGCGTCGACCGAAGCGAAGCTCACCGGCAGCTCGCGCCGCAGGACGCGCGCGTCGGCGAAACCGGCGGCGGCGAAGAGGTCGAGCAGGGCATCGGCGTCGCCGAGCGCGAAGGGAGCGGCGAACCGGTCGGAGACGACGCGGCCGAACAGCCGTGCGAGGAGCTCCGCGAACGCCGCATAGCCGGGCGAGCGCGCGAGCGAATCCCACACTGCGACGGTGATGCGGCCGCCCGGCCGCCGCACTCGCAGCATCTCGCGCAGCGCCGCCACGCGATCGTCGAAGAACATCAGGCCGAACTGACTCACGACGCGATCGAAGCTCGAGTCGGCGAACGGCAGCGATTCGGCGCGCGCATCGTGCCATTCGATCCGCGGCCGCAGGCGACGCGCGACCGCGAGCATCT
>DASSRF010000154.1:0-2184 GCA_035701945.1 Caldimonas sp.
GCCGGGATCGCGGTGATCGCCGGGCTCACCCACGTCCCGCACGTCTACCTCTATTCGTCGTCGGCGCTGAAGAGCCTCGGCTCGGACGTCGAGGAGGCGGCGCGCATGGCCGGCTCGACGCCGTTCCAGGTCGCGCGCGACGTCAGCCTGCCGATGGTGACGCCGGCGCTCCTCTTCTCGGGCGTCCTCGTCTTCTTCCTCGGCTTCGAGATCTTCGGCCTGCCGCTCGTCCTCGGCGATCCCGAGGGGCACCTCGTCCTCGCGACGTACCTCTACAAGCTCACCAACAAGCTCGGCACGCCGTCGTACCACCTCATGGCGGCGGTCGCCGTCTGCATCATCGCGGTGACGTTCCCGCTCGTCATGCTGCAACGCCACCTGCTGAAGAACGCGGGCAAGTTCGTCACCGTGCGCGGCAAGGCCGGTCGCCAGCGGCCGCTGCCGCTCGGCGGCTGGCGCTGGGTCGCGGCGGCGATCCTCGTCGTCTGGCTGTTCGTCACGATCGTCGTTCCGCTCTCGGGGATCGCGCTGCGCGCGCTCGTCACCAACTGGGGCGAAGGCGTCAAGCTCGCCGAGGTGCTGACGCTCGACAACTTCCGCGAGGTGATGGGCCAGCCGACGCTCGTGCGCGGCATCGTCAACACGGTCCTGATCGGGATCGTCGGCGGCGCCGCCGCGGTCGCGTGCTACACCGCGATCGGGCTCGCGACGCATCGCCGCAACGACGGCTGGTCGCGCTTCGTCGACTACCTCGTGCTCGTGCCGCGCGCCGTTCCCGGGCTGCTCGCCGGCCTCGCGTTCCTCTGGGTGTTCCTGTTCTTCCCGCCGCTCTCGCCGCTGCGCTCGACGATCTTCGCGGTCTGGATCGCGTACACCGTCGTCTGGCTCGCCTACGGCATGCGGCTCGTCTCGAGCTCGCTGCTCCAGGTCGGCCCCGAGCTCGAGGAGGCGGCGCGCAGCGCCGGCGCGAGCCGCGGCCGCGTCAGCCGCGACGTCACGCTGCCGCTGATCCGCTATGGGCTGCTCGCGAGCTGGCTGCTCGTCTTCATGATCTTCGAGCGCGAGTACTCGACCGGCGTCTACCTGCTCGCGCCGGGGACCGAGGTGATCGGCTCGCTGCTCGTCTCGCTGTGGGGCACCGGGGCCGCCGAATCGGTCGCGGCGCTCTCGTTCATCAACGTGGTGCTGGTCGCGATCGGCCTCACGGTCGCCCTGCGATTCGGAGTGAAGCTCCATGACTGAACCCGCCACCACCACTGCGAGCTCCGCTGCCCCCGCCGCCGCTGCGGTCGACAAGCTGCGCGTCGACGACCTCCACCTCTCGTACGGCGACAACGCGATCCTGAAGGGGGTGTCGATGCGGCTCGCGCAGGGCGAGGTCGTCTCGCTGCTCGGCCCGTCGGGAAGCGGCAAGACGACGCTGCTGCGCGCCGTCGCCGGCCTCGAGGCGCCGCACCGCGGCACGATCCGGATCGACGAGCGCGTCGTCTTCGACTCGGCCGAGCGCGTCGAGCTGCCTGCCGAGAAGCGCAACCTCGGCCTCGTCTTCCAGTCGTACGCGCTCTGGCCGCACCGCACCGTCGCCGACAACGTCGCCTATGGGCTGAAGCTGCGCAACGTCGCGGCAGCGGAGGCGAAGCCGCGCGTCGAGACCGCGCTCACGAACCTCGGCCTCGGCCAGCTCGGCGCGCGGCTGCCGCACCAGCTCTCGGGCGGCCAGCAGCAGCGCGTCGCGATCGCGCGCGCGCTCGTCTACAACCCGCCCGTCATCCTGATGGACGAGCCGCTCTCGAACCTCGACGCCAAGCTGCGCGAGGAGGCTCGCGCGTGGCTGCGCGAGCTGATCCTGAAGATGAAGCTCTCGGCGCTCGTCGTGACCCACGACCAGAACGAGGCGATGGCGATGTCGGACCGCATCCTCCTGCTCAACAACGGCGTCATCGAGCAGGAAGGGAAGCCCCAGGAGCTCTACGGCCAGCCGCGCACGCTCTTCGTCGCCGACTTCATGGGCAGCAACAACCGGGTGCCGGGCAAGATCGCCGAACGGCGCGGCGACGCGGCGCTCCTCGCCGGCGACGGCTGGCGGATCTGGGGCGAGGCGCGCGGCGCCGCCGCCGCCGGCGCCGACGCGACCGGAATGATCCGCCTCGAGCGCGTCCGCGTCGCCGAAGGCCCGGGCGACAA
>DASSRF010000155.1:0-3665 GCA_035701945.1 Caldimonas sp.
AGGCCGAGGGTGCCCGCGCCGGCGAGCGAGCCGATCGACATCATCTCCGGATAGCCGCGCCGCGCGAGCTCGGGCAGGCTCATCTTGCCGATCGTCGCGCAGGTGGCTGCGCTCGACCCGGACACCGCGGCGAAGATCGCGCAGCCGACCACGTTGGTGTGCAGCAGGCGGCCGGGCAGGGCCTGCACCCAGGGCGCGAGGCCGCGGAACATGTCCTGGCTGAGGCGCGTGCGGAACAGGATTTCGCCCATCCAGATGAAGAGCGGGAGCGCCGTCAGCGTCCAGCTCGACGCCGAGCCCCAGATCGTCACCGCCATCGCGTCGCCGGCGGGACGCGAGCTGAAGAGCTGCATGCCGATCCACGCGACGCCCGACAGCGTCAGGCCGATCCAGACGCCGCTCGCGAGGATGAGGAAGAGCGACGCGATCAGGAGCGCCGTGATCGCGGCGTCACTCATTGCGCGTCGCCTCGTCGCTCACCGGCACGACGCGCCTGCCGCGGATCTCGAGCACGAGCTCGTCGACGAACGCGATCGCGAGGACGACCGTGCCGACCGCCATCGCGAGCTCGGGCAGCCACAGCGGCGTCGCGTCGTTGCTCGTCGAGACGTCGTTGAACGCGCGCGACTGCCAGGCGAGCTTGCAGCTGTAGAAGGCGAACAGCACGGCCAGCAGCGTCGCCACTGCGAGCGCCCAGATCTCGAGCGCCCGGCGCCTCGCGCCGTGCAGCGCGCCGAGCAGCAGCGTGACGCGGATGTGCTCGCCGCGCTTGAGCGTGTGCGCGAGGGCGAGGAAGCCCGCCGCGGCCATCAGGTAGCCGGCGTAGGCGTCGATGCCGGGAACGTTGAAGCCGACCTGCCGCGAGAAGATCGAGAGCAGGACGGTGGCCAGCAGCAGCACCATCGCGACCGCGGCGAGCGCGGCGGCGGCGTCGTAGAGGCCGTCGAGCGTGCGCCCGAGCGGACCGCGCAGTGGACGCGCCGACCCGGGCACCGCGGCTCGCCTACAGCTTGCGGTAGGCCTCGACGATCGCCTGCCCTTCGGCGCCGGCTTTCTCGAGCCACTCCTTCAGCATCGTGTCGCCGACCTTCTTCATGTCGGCCTTGAGCTGCGGCGACGGCGGCAGGATCTGCATGCCGTTCTTCTTCAGCAGCTCGATGTACTCGCCGTTCTTCTTCTGCGAGAGCGCCCAGCCGCGCGTCTCGGCGTCGGCGCCGGCCTTCAGCACCGCCGCCTGCGTCGCCTTGTCGAGCGCGTCGAAGGCGGCCTTGTTGACGATCACCGCGTTCTTCGGCAGCCACGCCTGCGTGTCGTACCAGTACTTGATGTGCTCGTAGGTCTTGGTGTCGTAGCCGGTCGATCCCGACGACATGTAGCTCTCGATGACGCCGGTCGCCATCGCCTGCGACAGCTCGGCCGCCTGCACCGTCACCGGCTGCGCGCCGACGAGCTCGGCGACGCGCGCCGTCGCCGGGCTGTAGGCGCGCCACTTGACGCCCTTCAGGTCCGCCGCCGAGTTGATCGGCTTGTTGACGTAGATGCCCTGCGGCGGCCACGGCACCGTGTAGAGCAGCATCATCCCCTGCTCGCCGAGCTTCTTCTCGAGCGCCGGCTTCGATGCCTTGTAGAGCTTCATCGACGACGCGTAGCTGTCGGCGAGGAACGGGATGCCGTCGATGCCGTACGGCTGCCACTCGTTCTGGTAGTTGACGAGCAGGATCTCGCCGATCTGCGCCTGGCCCCCTTGAACGGCGCGCTTGATCTCCGGCGCCTTGAACAGCGACGCGTTCGCGTGCACGGTGATCTTCAGCTTGCCGCCGGTCGCCTTGTCGACGTCGTCGGCGAACTGCTGCAGGTTCTCGGTGTGGAAGTTGTTGGCGGGATACGCCGCCGGCAGGTCCCACTTGGTCTGCGCCGCCGCGGCGCCGGCGATCGAGAGCGCGGTCGCCGCGCCGAGGCTGGCGACGAGCGAGGGGAGACGGTCGAAACGGATCATGGAGGCTCCCGAGGGAACGACGACCGGCGGAGCATAGGGGGTGCCGGGGAGGCGGGCATCGGTTGTTGTCCCGGGGGGTCGGCGGCCGCGGCCGGCGGCCGATAATCGCCCGCGCTGCGAACGTCCTCCGTTCGTCACCCGCCTTCCCCGTGAGCCCAACGCTCGGCGTCCTCATGCTCGACACGCGCTTTCCGCGCCCGGTCGGCGACATCGGCAATCCGCGCACGTTCGCGTTCCCGGTCCGCCATGCGACGGTGCGCGGCGCTTCGCCGCGGCGCGTCGTCGTCGAGCGCGACCCGCGCCTCGTCGCGCCGTTCGTCGCCGCCGCGCGCGAGCTCGAGGCCGCCGGCGTCGCCGCGATCGCGACGAGCTGCGGCTTTCTCGCGCTCTTCCAGCGCGAGCTCGCGGCAAGCGTCGCCGTGCCGATGTGGACGTCGAGCCTGCTCCTCGTCGCCGAGATCGAGGCCGGCCTCGCCGCGGGCGAGCGCGTCGGCGTCGTCACGGTCGACGCCGCGTCGCTCTCGGCCGACCACCTGCGCGCGGTCGGCGCTCGCGACGACACGCCGATCGAAGGGCTCGCGGTCGGCTCGGCCTTGCGCGCGACGCTGCTCGACGACCTCGCCACCCTCGACGAAACCGAAGCGAGCCGCGCGACGGTCGCTGCCGCCGAGCGCCTCGTCGCGCGGCGGCCCGACGTGCGCGCGATCGTCCTCGAGTGCACCAACCTGCCGCCGTACGCCGACGCCGTCCGCGCAGCGACTCGGCTTGCGGTCCACGACATCACGACGCTCGTGCGATCGCGGCTCGGCACGGCGACGAAGGCGATCGCATGAACGCGAGGCCGGCACGCTGGCAGTTCTGGATCGACCGCGGCGGCACGTTCACCGACGTCGTCGCCAAGCGTCCCGACGGAACGCTCGCGACGCTGAAGCTGCTCTCCGAGCATCCCGAGCAGTACCGCGACGCTGCGGTCGAGGGCATCCGTCGGCTGCTCGGCCTCGCACGCGGCGCGCCGATCACCGCTGCGCTGGTCGAGTCGGTGAAGATGGGGACGACGGTCGCCACCAACGCGCTGCTCGAGCGCAAGGGCGAGCCGACGCTGCTCGTGACGACGCGCGGCTTTCGCGACGCGCTCAGGATCGCGTATCAGGATCGGCCGCGTCTCTTCGATCGCAGGATCGTGCTGCCCGAGCTCCTGTACCGACGCGTCGTCGAGGCCGACGAGCGGATGTCGGCGCACGGCGACGTCGTCCGCGCCCTCGACGAAGCGCAGCTCGACGCCGACATGCGCGAGGCGTTCGCCGATGGGCTGAAGTCGGTCGCGATCGTCTTCCTGCACGGCTGGCGGTACCACGCGCACGAGCTCGCCGCCGAGCGCATCGCGCGCGGGATCGGCTTCGCGCAGGTCAGCGTCTCGCACCGGACGAGCCCGATGATGAAGCTCGTCGGCCGCGGCGACACCACCGTCGTCGACGCGTACCTCTCGCCGATCCTGCGCCGCTACGTCGACGAGGTCGCCGCCGAGATGCCGGGCGTCGAGCTCTACTTCATGCAGTCGTCGGGCGGTCTCGCCGAGGCGAGCGGGTTCCAGGGCAAGGACGCGATCCTGTCCGGGCCCGCGGGCGGGATCGTCGGCATGGTGCGCACGGCGGAGCTCGGGCTCACGGGG
>DASSRF010000156.1:0-4013 GCA_035701945.1 Caldimonas sp.
AGTTGACGACGAGCAGCGCGACGAACGTCAGCCAGGCACGGCGCGGCGGGATGCTGCGCTGTCCCGTCGGCGGCGCGGGCGCGCCTGCGCCGGCACGCGACGCCGGCGGCGGGCTCGGCGTGCGCTGGCTGCTGCGGTCCATGGCCATCGGCATTTCCTCGGCGCCCGGGCGGGCACCCTGACAGAGCAAACGGTACACCCGGGGGCGCAGCCGCGTGGCGCGCGCGGCGATCGCCCGACGACGAGGCTGCCGAACGCCTCGCGTGGCGCGCACGGCGCTTGCCGCCCGAGCGCAGGACCACACGACGGAGCGGCCATGACCCACGACGCGAACGCATCGACGACCCGAAGCAACGACGACATCCATCGACTCGCCGACGAGCTCGACGCGACTCCGGAGCAGATCGAGGAGGCGATCGCCGCCGTCGGCAGGCGCCGCTCCGACATCGAACTGCACCTGAAGGGCACGCGCAGCACGACCAACAGCGACCGCGTTCGCGACGCCGGCGCTTGACGCCGACAGCGCCGCCGAGCGCTCAGGCAGCGCGCACTGCGGCCGGGCGACCGAGCAGCGGACGCAACGCGACGAGGCCGAGCAGCGGCCCCGGCGCGAGCAGCCAGACGGCTGCGACGCCCCAGGCGACGAGGGCGTGCGCGAGGACGACGATGCTGACGACGGTGATCGCGAAGCCGATCCCGTTCTGCGCGACGAGCGCGCTGCCGAGCCACTCGGGCGGCGCGTTCTCGGCCGACATCGCCGAGAACTGCGGCGAGTCGGCGACGACGCAGACGCCCCAGAAGACGAGCGCGGCGATCCGGACCGCGGGCGCAGCATCGGCGAGGAACGGATAGACGATGCACATCGCCCCCGAGCCTGCGAGCGCGAGCGCGGCGACGCGGGCGCTGCCGATCCGCGTGCTCCACTGCCCGCCGGCGATGCAGCCGAACGCGCCTGCGGCGATGACGACGAAGCTGACGAGCGCGACCGACGGCGCCGTGCCGCCGTCGCGCGCGAGCTCGCGCCGCACCGGCGCGGCGAGCCACGGCACCGCGCTCCAGAACGCGTAGAGCTCCCACATGTGGCCGAAGTAGCCGAGCGCCGACGCGCGAAACGCCGGCACCGCGAACGCCGCGCGGACGCCGCGGATGCCGGCGGCGATGCCGGCGCGCCCGCGCGAGGGCGGCGCGCCGTGCGGGCCATCGCCGAGCGCATGGACGATGGCGGCGCCGACGATCGCGAACGCCGACGACGCGAGCACGACGGCCTGCCACGGCCACGACGCGTCGCTCGCGCGCACGCCGTGCGGCATCGCGGTGCCGAGCGTCAGCATGCCGACGAGCCAGCCGAGCGCGGCGGCGGGGCGTGTGCCGACCCATTGCACGATCATCTTCATGCCGAGCGGGTAGATGCCGGCGATCGAGAGGCCGACGACGAAGCGGATCGCCCACGCCGATGCGAAGTCGACGCCGGGGACGACGAGCGCCGCGTTCGCGACCGCGCCGACGACGCAGCTCAGCGTGAAGATGCGGCTCGCCGCGAAGCGGTCCGCGGTGCCGGTCGCGGCGAAGCCGACGGTGCCGGCGATGAAGCCGAGCTGCGTCGCCGCGATCAGCCAGCCGAACGCAGCGGTGCCGATCGAAAGCCGCGCCATCAGCCCGTCGGCGGCGCCGGCGGGGCTGAACCAGAGCGAAGTGCCGAGCCACTGCGCGACGACGACGAGCGCGAGCGCGGCGCGCACGCGCCCGAGCGCAATCGACCGCGGCGCGTCGGGTGACGATGCCATCGCGCGCGTCGTCAGGCGGCGCGCGCGAGCGCCTGCGCGAGGTCGTCGATCAGGTCGTCGGGATGCTCGAGGCCGATCGAGACGCGCAGCAGCCCCTGCGGCGTCCTGCTCTCGGGGCCTTCGATCGACGCGCGGTGCTCGATCAGGCTCTCGACGCCGCCGAGGCTCGTCGCGCGGGTGAAGATCTCGACCGCGGCAGCGACCGCCATGGCGGCGTCCTTGCCGCCCTTCACCTCGAACGAGAGCATGCCGCCGAAGTCGCGCATCTGGCGGCGCGCGAGGGCATGGAACGGGCTCGACTCGAGGCCGGGATAGTGCACCGCCTCGACCTGCGCGTGCGAGCGCAGGAACTCGGCAACCCGGCGGGCGTTGGCGCAGTGCGCCTGCATCCGCGCCGGCAGCGTCGGCAGGCTGCGCATCACGAGCCAGCAGTCGAACGGCGACGGGATCGCGCCGCCGTAGAGCTGCGCCGTGCGGACGTCGGCGAACGCAGCGTCGTCGACGCGCGCGACGACCGCGCCGCCCATGACGTCGCTGCGGCCGCCGAGGTACTTGGTCGTCGCGTGGACGACGAGGTCGCAGCCGAGCGCGAGCGGGCTCTGCAGCGCCGGCGAAGCGAACGTGTTGTCGCAGACCGCGCGCGCGCCGGCGCGGTGCGCGAGCGCCGCGGCGTGCTCGATGTCGACGCATCTCAGGAGCGGATTCGAAGGCGTCTCGATCCAGACGAGCCTGGTCTGCGGCCGCATCGCCTCGGCGAGCGCGTCGGCGCTCGTCATGTCGACGAAGCTCGCTTCGACGCGCCACTTCGCGAACAGGTGCTTCAGCACGTTGGCGGTGCCGTGGTAGATGTCGCTCGGCGCGACGACGTGGTCGCCCGGCGCGAGGCCCTGCAGGACGGCAGTCACCGCGGCGAGGCCCGATGCGAACGCGGCGCACGCCGCGCCGCCCTCGAGCGCCGCGAGCGCCGCCTCGAGGCCGTCGCGGTTCGGGTTGTGGTTGCGCGCGTAGATCCAGCCGTGCGGGTACGAGCCGTCGGCGGCGCGCTCGAACGTCGTCGACAGGTGGATCGGCGGCGTCACTGCGCCGGTCGCCGGATCGACGCGATGGCCGGCGTGGACGGCGAGGGTCTCGAAGCGGAGCTTGCTGGCGTTTGTCATCCGCCGATTGTCGTCGGCGGCCGGCTCCCGCGTCAGAGCTGGATGCGCGTGCCGAGCTCGACGACGCAGTTGTCGGGCAGGCGGAAGAAGTCGGCGACGCTGCTCGCGTTGCGCCACATCGCCGCGAACAGCTTGTGGCGCCAGCGCGCGACGGTCGCGCGCGGGCTCGGGACGATGATCTCGCGGCTCAGGAAGTACGAGACCTGGAAGCCGTCCACGTCGAGCCCTTGCGCGCGGCACCGCTCGAGCGCAGCCGGGACGTCGGGCACCTCCATGAAGCCGTAGCGCAGCTGGACGCGCCAGAAGCCGTGGCCGAGCCGCGTCACCGCCGCGCGCTTGGCGGCCTCGACGAACGGCACCTCGGCGAAGGCGACGTTGAGGATCAGGTTGCGCTCGTGCAGCACCTGGTTGTGCTTGAGGTTGTGCAGCAGCGCCTGCGGCACGCGCTGCGTGTCGGCGACGGCGTAGACGGCGGTGCGCGAGCTGCGCGGCAGCCGCTCGTCGGCGAGCATCGCGATCCACTCTTCGAGGTCGAGGTCGTCGTCGTGCCCCTGCGCGAAGACGCGCTCGCGGCCCGACTTCCAGGTCGCCATGACGAAGAAGATGCCGGCGCCGAAGACGAGCGGGAACCAGCCGCCTTCGACGAACTTCACCGCGCACGACGCGACGAGCACGCCGTCGAAGGCGAGGAAGAAGCCGGTCGAAGCGAGCGCGAGCGGCAGCGGGTAGTGCCAGCCGTGGCGAACGACGAAGAAAGTGAGCAGCGTCGTGATGAACATCGTCACCGTCACCGCGATGCCGTACGCCGCGGCCAGGGCCGACGAGCTGCCGAAGCCGACCGCGGCGGCGACGACGGCCAGCATCAGCGTCCAGTTGACTGCCGGCAGGTAGATCTGTCCGGCGGCGGTCGCCGACGTGAAGTCGACGCGCATCCGCGGCAGGAAACCGAGCTGGATCGCCTGCCGCGTCATCGAGTAGGCGCCCGAGATCACCGCCTGCGACGCGATCACCGCGGCGAGCGTCGCGAGGACGAGCGCCGGCGCCAGCCCCGCGCCGGGGAAGAGACGGAAGA
>DASSRF010000157.1:0-4000 GCA_035701945.1 Caldimonas sp.
TGCCGTCGTCGGCGAGCTCGTAGCGCAGCGTTTCCATGAGGCCTCTCGTCATCCTGAACGAAGTGAAGGATCTCTGCTTCGCGACCGCCCGGATCCTTCGCTTCGCTCGGGATGACGGTGCGGAGCAGCGCTCACTCAGACGCGCTCGATCACCGTCGCGATTCCCATGCCGCCGCCGACGCACAGCGTGACGAGGCCGCGCTTCAGGTTGCGACGCTCGAGCTCGTCGAGCAGCGTGCCGACGAGCATCGCGCCGGTCGCGCCGAGCGGATGGCCCATCGCGATCGCGCCGCCGTTGACGTTGACCTTCTCGTGCGGCACGCCGAACTCGCGCATGAAGCGCATCGGCACCGCGGCGAACGCCTCGTTGACCTCGAAGAGATCGATGTCGTCGACCGTGAGGCCGGCCTTGGCGAGCACCTTGCGCGTCGCCGGCATCGGCCCGGTGAGCATGATCGTCGGATCGGCGCCCGAGAGCGCGGTCGCGACGACGCGCGCGCGCGGGCTCAATCCGAGCGTCTTGCCCATCGCCTCGCTGCCGACGAGAACGGCGGCGGCGCCGTCGACGATGCCCGACGAGTTGCCCGCGGTGTGGACGTGCTCGATCCGCTCGACCTGCGGGTAGCGCGCGAGCGCGACTGCGTCGAACCCCATCGCGCCGAGCTCGGCGAACGCGACCTTGAGCTGGCCGAGGCCTTCGAGCGTCGTCCGCGGCTTGATGAACTCGTCCTTCTCGAGCACGGGGATGCCGATCTCGTCGTCGACCGCGATCACCGAGCGATCGAAGCGGCCTTCGCCCTGCGCCGCGGCGGCGCGCTGCTGCGACGCGAGCGCGTAGCGGTCGACGTCGTCGCGATTCCAGCCGGCGAGCGTCGCAATGAGGTCGGCGCCGATCCCCTGCGGGACGAAGCCGGTCTGGAAGTTGGTCGCCGGGTCCTGCGACCACGCGCCGCCGTCGCTGCCGATCGGCACCCGCGACATGCTCTCGACGCCGCCGGCGACGACAAGGTCCTCCCAGCCGCTCGCGACCTTCTGCGCGGCGAGGTTCACCGCCTCGAGGCCCGACGCGCAGAAGCGGTTGACCTGGACGCCGGCGACCTTGACGTCCCAGCCGGCCTTCAGCGCCGCCGTCTTCGCGATCACCGAGCCCTGCTCGCCGACCGGCGAGACGACGCCCATGACGACGTCGTCGAGCGCCGCGGGGTCGAAGCCGTGGCGCCTCTGCAGCTTGACGAGCAGTCCGGCGAGCAGGTCGACCGGCTTGATCTCGTGCAGGCTGCCGTCCTTCTTGCCCTTGCCGCGCGGCGTGCGGACGGCGTCGAAGATCATGGCGTGCGGCATGGTTCGCTCCCTGTTGGCCGAGCGGCCGGCGCGTCGCGCCGCCGCGATTGACAAGCGATTATCCGGGTGGGCACACTGGCCGACAACCAAGCAAGTGCTTGGTTGAATCCCGGACCCGTATTTGCCCCGATGAGCGCCTATCGATCGGTCTTCGCCCCCGGGCTGCTGCGCGGCCAGGTCGCGGTTGTCACCGGCGGCGGCTCGGGGATCGGCCGCTGCACCGCGCACGAGCTCGCGTCGCTCGGCGCCGCCGTCGCGATCGTCGGCCGCACCGCGTCGAAGCTCGACGCCGTCCGCGACGAGATCGAGCGCGCGGGCGGCGTCTGCGCGACGCACGTCTGCGACATCCGCGAGGAGACGCAGGTGCAGGCGACGGTCGCCGCGGTGCTCGCGCGCTTCGGCCGCATCGACGCGCTCGTCAACAACGCCGGCGGCCAGTTCCCGGCGCGGCTCGCGGCGATCAGCGCGAAGGGCTGGGACGCGGTCGTCCGCAACAACCTCACCGGCGGCTTTCTCGTCGCCCGCGAATGCGTCAACCAGTGGATGCTGAGCGACGGCGCGGGCCGCCCCGGCGGCGCGATCGTCAACATCGTCGCCGACATGTGGGGCGGGATGCCGGGGATGGGCCACTCGGGCGCGGCGCGCGCCGGCATGGTCAACTTCACCGAGACGGCGGCGCTCGAGTGGGCGCCGGTGCGCGTCAACGCCGTCGCTCCGGGCTGGATCGCTTCGAGCGGGCTCGACCGCTACCCGCCCGAGATGACCAAGACGATCCGCACGATGAGAACGCTCGTGCCTCTGCAGCGGCTCGGCACCGAAAGCGAGGTGTCTGCCGCGATCGTCTTCCTGCTCACCCCGGCCGCGGCATTCGTCTCGGGCGCGTGCCTGCGCGTCGACGGCGCGGCGCCGAACGCCAAGCGGATCTGGCCCGAGGTCGGCACTGGCGGCTCGACCGCGCCGTTCGACGGCTTTCATCTCGCGACGACGCCGCGCGTCCTCGGCGACGACTGAAGGATTCGGTGGCCGCCCTCGCCAGCGAGCTCGACGTGCGCAGCGACGCGTTCGCCGCCAACCGCGCGCACACGCTCGCGCTGATCGACGAATGGCGCGCGCTCGAGGCGGCGACCCGCGCGGCGAGCGCGAAGGCGGCGCCGCTCTTCGAGCGCCGCGGCCAGCTGCTGCCGCGCGAACGCGTCGCGCGCCTGCTCGACCCCGGCGTGCCGTTCCTCGAGCTGTCGACGCTCGCCGGCTACGGCCACGACGGCGCGGGCACCGAGCGCCCGGTCGCCGGCGGCGGCGCGGTCGCCGGCGTCGGCGTCGTCGCAGGCGTTCGCGTCCTCGTCGTCGCCGACGACGCCGGCATCGACGCCGGCGCGCTGCAGGCGCAAGGCCTCGAGAAGCTCCTGCGCGCGCAGCAGATCGCGCTCGACAACAAGCTGCCGTTCGTGCACCTGATCGAGTCGGCGGGAGCGAACCTGCTCAAGTACCGCGTCGAGCAGTTCGTCCGCGGCGGCGCGCTCTTCTGCAACCTCGCGCGGCTGTCGGCCGCGGGGCTGCCGGTGATCGGCGTCGTCCACGGCTCGTCGACCGCGGGCGGCGCTTACATGACGGGGCTCTGCGACCACGTGATCATGGTCCGCGGCCGCGCGCGCGCCTTCCTCGCCGGGCCGCCGCTGCTGAAGGCGGCGACCGGCGAGGTCGCGACCGACGAGGCGCTCGGCGGCGCCGACATGCACGCGACCACGTCGGGCCTCGCCGAGCACGTCGCCGACGACGACGCGAGCGCGCTCGCGAAGGCGCGCGAGCTCGTCGCCGCGCTCGGCTGGCAGCCGCGCGCGACCTGGCCCGACGGGCCGCCACCGCTCTTCGATGCAGAAGAGCTGCTCGGCGTCTTCGGCGCCGACGCCAAGAAGCCGGTCGACATGCGCCATGTCGTCGCGCGCATCGTCGATGGCTCCGAATTCCTCGAGTTCAAGGCCGACCACGGGCCGCACACGGTGTGCGGCCATGCGGCGATCGCGGGGTTTCGCGTCGGCATCGTCACCAACAACGGGCCGCTCGATCCCGCCGGCAGCACGAAGGTGACGCACTTCGTGCAGACGTGCTGCCAGCTCGGCCAGCCGATCGTCTGGCTGCAGAACACGACCGGCTTCATCGTCGGCGCCGAGGCCGAGCGCGCGGGGATGATCAAGCACGGCTCGAAGCAGATCCAGGCGCTGTCGAACGCGACGGTGCCGCAGATCACGGTGCAGTGCGGCGCGTCGTTCGGCGCCGGCAACTACGGCATGTGCGGGCGGGCGTTCGGGCCGCGCTTCGTCTTCAGCTGGCCGACCGCGAAGACCGCGGTGATGGGCGCCGAGCAGGCGGCCGGAACGATGGAGATCGTGATGCGCGAGGGCGCCGCGCGCAAGGGCGAGCCCGTCGACGACGCGCGACTCGCAGCGCTGAAGGCGCAGATCGTCGCCACTTTCGAGCGCCAGTCGGGCGCGTTCCACACGTCGGGGCTGCTCCTCGACGACGGCATCATCGATCCGCGCGACACCCGCCGCGTGCTCGCCCTCGCCCTCGCCGTCTGCGACGAGGCGGCGCGGCGCACGCTTCGCCCGATGCAGTTCGGCGTCGCGCGGCCGTGAGCGGCTGTCATCGCGAGCGAAGCGAA
>DASSRF010000158.1:0-6265 GCA_035701945.1 Caldimonas sp.
ACGCCGACGGCACGCCGCGATCGCCGGCGTACGACGACATCTACCACCCGCGCAGCGGCGCGCTCGCGCAGGCACGCCACGTCTTCCTCGCCGACGGCGCGCTCGCCGGGCGCTGGCGCGGCCGCGATCGCTTCGTCGTCCTCGAGACGGGGTTCGGTCTCGGCAACAACTTCCTCGCGACGTGGGCGGCGTGGCGCGACGATCCAGCGCGTTGCCGGCAACTGCACTTCGTCTCGATCGAAGCGTCGCCGCCGACGCGCGCCGCGCTCGCCGCGGTCGCGCGAGATCCTCTGCTCGCGCCGCTCGCCGCCGAGCTCGTGCGGCGCTGGCCGCCGCTCACGTGCAACCTGCACCGGATCGCGTTCGACGGCGACGCCGTCGAGCTGCTGCTCGCGTTCGGCTCGGTCTCGGCATGGCTGCCGCAGCTCGTCGCCGCGGTCGACGCCTTCTTCCTCGACGGCTTCGCGCCGGCGCGCAACCCGGCGATGTGGGAGCCGCGCGTCTTCAAGGCGATGGCACGGCTCGCCGCGCCCGACGCGACGGTCGCGACGTGGAGCGCAGCGCGCGCCGTGCGCGACGGCCTCGCGAGCGCGGGCTTCGCCGTCGAGCGCGCCGCCGGCAGCGACGGCAAGCGCGACATCACGCGCGCGCGCTTCGCACCACGGGTTCCGCCGCGCAGCATCGCACGCCGGGCAGAAACGCGGCCGATCGCGATCGCTGCTTCGACGACGTCGGCAGCCGCCGACGCCGTCGTCGTCGGCGCCGGCCTCGCCGGCAGCGCCGTCGCAGCGGCGCTCGCGCGGCGTGGCGTGCGTGCGCTCGTTCTCGAGCGCGGCGCCGAGGTCGCGGCCGAGGCGTCGGGCAACGCAGTGGCGATCTTCCACGGCATCGTCCACGGCGACGACGGCCGCCATGCGCGCTTCCACCGCGCCGCTGCGTTGACAGCGGCCGACGAGGTCCGCTTCGCGATCGCCCGTCACGGCTTACGCGGCAGCGCCGACGGCCTGCTGCGCCTCGAAGCCCGGCTCGACGTCGCAGCGATGCAGGCGATCGTCGATGCCCAGAAGCTTCCGCCCGAGTACGTCGTCGCGCTCGACGCCGACGCGGCGAGCGGCATCGCCGGGGTGCGCGTCGCGGTGCCGGCATGGCACTACCCGCGCGGCGGCTGGGTCGATCCGCGCGCGCTCGCGCGCGCGTGGCTGCACGGCGCGTCCGGTCGCGCCGAGCTGCGGCTGCGCACCGCGGTCGGCTCGCTGCGCCGCGTCGCGGGGCGCTGGCTCGTCGCCGGCGAAGACGGTGCGACGATCGCAGAAGCCGCTGCGGTCGTCGTCTGCGACGGCAGCGGCACCGCCCTCTTCGGCGAACGGGCCTGGCCGGTGCGGCGCCAGCGCGGCCAGACGACGGCGATCGCATCGCGGACGCTCGCCGCGCTGCCGCGCGTCCCGATTGCAGGCAACGGCCACGTCGTCCCGCCGCTCGACGGTCTCGTCTGGACCGGTACGAGCACGGCGTGGAACGACGACGACGTCGAGCTCCGCCCGGCCGAGCAGCGCCGGAACCTCGAGCGTCTCGCACGCCTGCTCGATCTCGCGGGCGTGCCCGAGCTCGACGCCCTCGCCGGCCGCGTCGCATTTCGCTGGACGAGCGCCGACCGGCTGCCGATCGCGGGCGCGGTCCCGGCCGCGATCGCCGCGGCGTCGATCGCGGGCTGCGAAGACCTCGGCGGCGGGCGTCCCGACCGCGCGCGGCTCGTCGAGCGCGCCCCGGGGCTCTTCGTCTGCGCCGCGCTCGGCTCGCGCGGCGTCGCCGCGGCATCGCTCGCTGCCGGCATCGTCGCGGCGCAGGTCGCCGGTGCACCGCTGCCGGCCGAGGCCGATCTCGTCGAGGCGGTCGACCCGGCGCGCTTCGCGGTCCGGCGATTTCGTCGTGGCGCCGCGGCGCGCGCGGCCGACGACGCGGATCAGCCCCCCGTCGGCCCCATCGCCGGATCGCTCGGCGGCTGATTGGCCCCGCCCGCTTCGCCCGTCGTCGCGGCCTCGGTCTCGCCGGGGACGCCGAGCCTGCGCTCGGCCTTGTCCTTTTCCTTCTGTTCCTTCTTCTTCTTCTTGGCGAGCTCGCGTTGCCGCTTTTCGAACGAATAGTTGGGTTTGGCCACGGACTTCCTTGGGTTTGCGAGGGGTGAGGAGATTACGCGCTTTTCGAGCCGCGAGCGCCGGCGCTGGTATCAGAACGTCAAGGTGCGCACGCCCTCGGCCGTCCCGAGCAGACAGACGGTGGCGCGCCGGCGCGCGAAGATGCCGACGCAGACGACGCCCGGCCACTGGTTGATCTCGGACTCGAGCGCGACCGGATCGGCGATCGCGAGGCCGTGGACGTCGAGGATCAGCCCGCCGTTGTCGGTGACGACGCCCTCGCGCTGCTGCGCGCGCCCGCCGATCGCGGCGAACTTGCGCGCGACCTGCGCCGCCGCCATCGGGATCACCTCGACGGGCAGCGGAAAGCGGCCGAGCCGGGCGACGCGCTTCGATTCGTCGGCGATGCAGACGAAGCGCTCGGCGAGGTCGGCGACGATCTTCTCGCGCGTCAGCGCAGCGCCGCCGCCCTTGATCATGCAGCCCGACGGATCGATCTCGTCGGCGCCGTCGACGCAGACCGGCAGCGACTCGACGTCGGCGGCGTCGACGACGCGAACGCCGCGCGCGACGAGCCGCGCCGTGCTCGCCGCACTGCTCGAGACCGCGCCGGCGACAAGGCCGGCGTGCGCGGCGAGCGCGTCGATGAAGAGGTTGACCGTCGACCCCGAGCCGACGCCGATCACAGCGCCGCGCGGCACGTAGTCGAGCGCCGCTTCGGCGACCAGGCGCTTGAGCTCGTCCTGCGTCATGGCTTGCCCGACTTCGCAGCGGCGCCGCCGACCATGTTCGCCGGCACGACCCAGGCGTCGAACTGCTCGCCCGTCAGCCAGCCCGACGCCACCGCCGCCTCGCGCAGCGTGCGGCCGCTCTTGTGCGCTTCCTTCGCGATCCTCGCCGCCTTGTCGTAGCCGATGTGCGGGTTGAGCGCGGTGACGAGCATCAGCGAGCGATCGACGAGCTCGGCGATCCGCTCGCGGTTCGGCTCGATGCCGCGCGCGCAGTGCTCGTCGAAGCTCCGCGCGCCGTCGCCGAGCAGGCGCGCGCTCTGCAGGAAGTTGTGGATCAGCACCGGCTTGAAGACGTTGAGCTCGAAGTTGCCCGACGCGCCGGCGACGTTGATCGCGACGTCGTTGCCGAGGACCTGGGCGGACAGCATTGTCAGCGCCTCGCACTGCGTCGGGTTGACCTTGCCCGGCATGATCGAGCTGCCCGGCTCGTTCTCGGGGATCGTGATCTCGCCGAGCCCCGAGCGCGGGCCGGACGCGAGCCAGCGGACGTCGTTGGCGATCTTCGTGAGCGACGCCGCGAGCGTCTTCAGCGCACCGTGCGCGTGGACGATCGCGTCGTGCGCGGCGAGCGCCTCGAACTTGTTCGGCGCCGACACGAACGGCAGGCCGAGCCGCGCGGCGAGCTCGGCGGCGACGCGCGCGCCGAACTCGGCAGGCGCGTTGAGCCCGGTGCCGACGGCGGTGCCGCCGAGCGCGAGCTCGCACAGGTGCGGCAGCGCGGCGCGAACGTGCGCGATGCCGTGGTCGAGCTGCGCGACCCAGCCCGAGATCTCCTGGCCGAGCGTCAGCGGCGTCGCGTCCTGCAGGTGCGTGCGGCCGATCTTGACGACGTCGGCGAACGCCGCCGCCTTCTGCGCGAGCGTCGCGCGCAGCGCCTCGAGCGGAGGCAGCAGCCTGTGCGTGACCGCCTCGACTGCGGCGACGCTCATCGCGGTCGGAAAGGCGTCGTTCGACGACTGGCTGCGGTTGACGTCGTCGTTCGGATGCACGAGCCGACCTTCGCCGAGCGGGCCGCCGAGCAGCTGCGAGGCGCGGTTGGCGAGCACCTCGTTCATGTTCATGTTCGTCTGCGTTCCCGAGCCGGTCTGCCAGATCGAGAGCGGGAACTCGCCGTCGTGGCGGCCGGCGAGCACCTCGTCGGCGGCGGCGACGATCGCGTCGGCCTTCTCGGCCGGCAACGTGCCGAGCGCGCGGTTGACGACCGCGGCGCTGCGCTTGACCCAGGCGAGCGCGCGGATCAGCTCGGGCGGCATCTTCTCGGTCGAGATGTCGAAGTGGTGCAGCGACCGCTCGGTCTGCGCGCCCCAGAGGCGATCGGCAGCGACCGCGATGTCGCCGAAGGTGTCCTTCTCGATGCGCTGCTCGGCCATGGCGGGCCTCCCCGCACGCAGTATGCACGGCGATGCCAGAATCGGCCGGCCGCATGCTGCCCATTCCCTATCCGCTCGCGCGCCCATTCCTGTTCGGCCTCGACCCCGAGCACGCCCACGACCTCACGCTCTCCGCGCTGGCTTCGATCCAGCGCACGCCGTTCGCACGCTGGATCGAGCAGCGCCGCGTCCGCGACCCGGTCACCGTCGCCGGCCTCGTCTTTCCCAACCGCGTCGGCCTCGCCGCCGGGCTCGACAAGAACGGGCGCTGCATCGACGCGTTCGGCGCGATGGGCTTCGGCAGCATCGAGGTCGGCACCGTGACGCCGCTCGCGCAGCCCGGCAATCCCAAGCCGCGGATGTTCAGGATCGTCGAGAGCGAAGCGCTGATCAACCGGATGGGCTTCAACAACGACGGCCTCGCCGTCTTCCTCGCCAACGTGCGGCGCGCGCGCTTTCGTTCGAGCGGCGGCATCCTCGGCCTCAACATCGGCAAGAACGCGGCGACGCCGATCGAGCGCGCCACCGACGACTACCTCGCCGGGCTCGCCGGCGTCTACCCGCACGCCGACTACGTCACCGTCAACGTCTCGAGCCCGAACACCAGGGACCTGCGCTCGCTGCAGACGGACGCCGCGCTCGACGCGTTGCTCTCTGCGCTCGTCGCGCGCCGCGGCGAGCTCGCCGCCGAGCACAAGCGGCGCGTGCCGATGTTCGTCAAGGTCGCGCCCGACCTCGAGCCGAAGCAGATCGACGCGATCGCCGAAGCGCTGCTGCGCCACGGCATCGACGGCGTCGTCGCGACCAACACGACGGTCGCCCGCGACGGCGTCGCCGGCCGCAGGCACGCCGACGAGACCGGCGGCCTGTCGGGAGCGCCGCTGCGCGAGCGCTCGGACCGTGTCATCGCGAGGCTGCGCCGCGCGTTGGGTACCGGTGTCCCGATCATCGGCGTCGGCGGCGTGATGTCGGCCGACGACGCGCGTGCCAAGCGCGCCGCCGGCGCCGACCTCGTGCAGCTCTACACCGGCTTCGTCTACCGCGGCCCGAAGCTCGTCACCGAGGCGGCGCGCGCGCTCGCCGCGGCGTGAGCGATCGCGCGACCCTTCTTCCCGAACGCATGGAGATTCGATGACCCTGGCGATGACACCGATCCGGCACTGGCTCGCGCGCGGCTGCACGGCGGCGGCGATCGCGCTCGCGGGCTGCAGCTCGCTGCCGGTGATCACGCCCGACATGGCGAGCGTCGACCCGTCGAACGTGCAGCTGCAGGCGGCGAATGGCCGCATCCTCTCGCCCGAGCGCAGCCGCGAGATCATCGCCAAGGCGGCGAGCGGGACCGTGAGCGACGTCCTCGCGCGCCACCTCGCGCTCGAGCAGGCGATCTCCGACAGCCCGCTCGTCGTCGGCAACCGCGTCGTGCTGCTCCAGGACGGGCCGAACACGTACGCGACGATGTTCCGCCTGATCGCGTCGGCGCGCGACAGCATCGACATGGAGACCTACATCCTCGACGACGACGACGTCGGGCGCCGCCTCGCCGATGCGTTGATCGCCAAGCAGAAGGCGGGGGTCCAGGTCAACCTGATCCACGACGCGGTCGGCACGCTCGGCACGCCGAAGGAGTACTTCCAGCGCCTGCGCGACGGCGGCATCGCCGTCGTCACCTTCAACCCGGTGAACCCGCTCGCCGCCAAGGCGGGCTGGCAGGTCAACAACCGCGACCACCGCAAGCTCCTCGTCGTCGACGGCAGCAGCGCCGTGCTCGGCGGCATCAACATCAGCAGCGTCTATTCGAGCAGCCCGGGCGCGGGCAGCACGAGCGGATCGAGCATCGGCTCGCGCGGCGGCGACGAGAAGCAAGCGCTGCCGTGGCGCGACACCGACCTCCTCGTCGAAGGGCCGGTCGTCGCCGAGCTGCAGAGGCTCTTCTTCGCGACCTGGACCGCGCAGAAGGGCCCGACACCGGCGC
>DASSRF010000159.1:0-3788 GCA_035701945.1 Caldimonas sp.
GCCTCGTCATGGTCTACAGCGCGTCGGTCGCGATGCCCGACAACCCCAAGTTCGCGCGCTACACGCCGACCTACTTCCTGTCGCGCCATCTCCTCTTCCTCGCGATCGCGGCGCTGGCGGCGCTGGTCGCGGTGCAGGTGCCGGTCGCGGCGTGGGAGAAGCTCTCGCCGTGGATCTTCGTCGCCGCGCTGCTGCTCCTCGTCGTCGTCCTCGTCCCCTTCGTCGGCAAGGGCGTCAACGGCGCGCGGCGCTGGATCCCGCTCGGCTTCATGAGCTTCCAGCCTTCCGAGCTCGCCAAGCTCGCGATCGCGATGTACGCCGCCGGCTACATGGTGCGCCGGCTCGACGTCAAGGAGAACTTCGTCCGCGCCGTCGTGCCGATGGCGATCTCGATCGCGGTCGTCGGCCTGCTGCTGCTCGCCGAGCCCGACATGGGCGCGTTCCTCGTCATCGCGACGATCGCGATGGGGATCCTCTTCCTCGGCGGCGTCAACGGCAGGATGTTCCTGCTCATCACCGCGATCCTGCTCGGCGCGTTCGTCCTCATGATCACGTTCAGCGAGTGGCGGCGCGAGCGGATCTTCGCGTACCTGAACCCGTGGGACGAGCGCTACACGCTCGGCAAGGCGTACCAGCTCTCGCATTCGCTGATCGCGTTCGGCCGCGGCGAGATCTTCGGCCAGGGGCTCGGCTCGAGCGTCGAGAAGCTGCACTACCTGCCGGAGGCGCACACCGACTTCCTGCTCGCGGTGATCGGCGAGGAGCTCGGCTTCGTCGGCGTCGCGTGCGTCATCGTCGCCTTCTTCTGGCTGGCGCGGCGCCTCTTCCACATCGGCCGCCAGGCGATCGCGCTCGACCGCGTCTTCGCCGGCCTCTACGCACAGGGGATCGGCATCTGGATGGGCGGCCAGGCGTTCATCAACATGGGCGTCAATCTCGGCGTGCTGCCGACCAAGGGGCTGACGCTGCCCCTGATGAGCTACGGCGGCTCGGCGATCGTGATGAACCTGGTCGCCCTCGCCATCGTCGTGCGAGTCGATATCGAAAACAGGCAGCTCATGCGCGGAGGCCGCGCATGAGGCACCTGCTCGTGATGGCGGCAGGCACCGGCGGCCACGTGATCCCGGGCCTCGCCGTGGCCGCCGAGATGAAGCAGCGCGGCTGGACCGTCAGCTGGCTCGGCACCGAGCGCGGGCTCGAGAACCGGCTCGTTCCCGCGGCCGGCATCGCGCTCGACCGGCTCGCGTTCAGCGGCATGCGCGGCAAGGGACTCGTCGGCAACGTCGCCGGAGCGATCCGGATGGTCGGCGCGTTCTTCGCGAGCGCGCGCATCGTCGGCCGGCAGCGCGCCGACGCGGTGCTCGGCATGGGCGGCTACGTCTGCCTGCCTGGCGGCTGGGTGGCCTGGCTGCTTCGCAAGCCGCTCCTCCTCGTCAACTCGGACGCCACGCTGCTGCTCAGCAACCGCGCGCTCGCGCCGATCGCGCGCCGCATCGCGTTCGGCTTCGCCGGCGATTCGGTGCGCGACGTCGGCAAGAAGGCGGTCGTCACCGGCAACCCGGTGCGCAGCGCGATCGAGTCGCTGCCCGCGCCTGCCGCGCGCTTCGCGGGCAGGAGCGGCACGCTTCGCCTGCTCGTCGTCGGCGGCAGCCTCGGCGCGCGCGTCCTCAACGAGACCGTTCCGGAGGCGATCGCGCTCCTCGGCGCCGGCCAGCGGCCGCGCATCGTCCACCAGACCGGCGAGGCGATGCGCGACGCGGTCAAAGCCGCGTACGACCGCTTCGGCGCCGACGCCGAGGTCGTCGCTTTCATCGACGACATGGCGAGCCGCCTCGAAGAGTGCGACGTCGTCGTCTGCCGCGCCGGCGCGATCACGGTGAGCGAGCTGTGCGCCGCCGGCGTCGCCGCCGTCCTCGTCCCGTTCGTCGCGAGCACGACCTCGCACCAGCGCGACAACGCCGAGTGGATGGCCTCGCGCGGCGCCGCGATCCACCTGCCGCAGGGCGAGCTCTCGCCGCGCCGGCTCGCCGATCTGCTCGCTGGCCTCACGCGCGACGCGCTCGTCGAGATGGCGACCAGGGCGCGCGCGCTCGCGCGCCCCCACGCCGCGGCGCGCGTCGCCGACGAGATCGAAGCGATGGTGGCGGTCGCATGAAGCATGCCGTCCGCAACATCCACTTCGTCGGCATCGGGGGCGCCGGCATGAGCGGCATCGCCGAGATCCTGCACAACCTCGGCTACCGCATCTCGGGGTCCGACCAGAGCGACAGCGCGACGACGCAGGCCCTCGCAGCGCACGGCGTTCGCGTCGCGATCGGCCACGACGCCGCCAACGTCGAAGGCGCCGACGCGGTCGTGACGTCGAGCGCGGTGCGCTCCGACAACCCCGAGGTGATCGCGGCGCGCGCGCGGCGCATCCCGGTCGTCGCGCGCGCCGTCATGCTCGCCGAGCTGATGCGCCTGAAGCAGGGCATCGCGATCGCCGGCACGCACGGCAAGACGACGACGACGTCGCTCGTCACGAGCGTGCTCGCCGAAGCCGGGCTCGACCCGACCTTCGTGATCGGCGGCCGCCTCAACGCCGCCGGCGCGAACTCGCGCCTCGGCGCCGGCGACTACATCGTCGTCGAGGCCGACGAGTCGGACGCGTCGTTCCTCAACCTGATGCCGATCATGGCGGTCGTCACCAACATCGACGCCGACCACATGGACACCTACGGCCACGACTTCGCGCGGCTGAAGCAGGCGTTCGTCGAGTTCATCCACAAGATGCCGTTCTACGGCGCCGCGATCCTCTGCGTCGACGACCCCGGCGTGCGCTCGATCGCGCCGATGATCTCGCGGCCGATCGTGAGCTACGGCTTCGGCGCCGACGCGATGGTGCGCGCCGTCGCCGCGCACGCCGAAGGCGCGACGATGCGCTTCGTCGTCGAGCGCAGGAACGGCGTGCGCATGCCCGATCTCGGCGTCACGCTCAACCTGCCCGGCCGGCACAACGTCCTCAACGCGCTCGCCGCGATCGCGGTCGCCGCCGAGCTCGAGCTGCCCGACGACGCGGTCGTCAAGGGGCTCGCCGAGTTCCACGGCGTCGGCCGTCGTTTCCAGCGCCACGGCGAGCTGCCGGTGGGCGACGGCACGTTCACGCTGATCGACGATTACGGCCACCATCCCGCGGAGATGGCGGCGACGCTCGCCGCGGCGCGCGGCGCGTTTCCCGGCCGCAGACTCGTCCTCGCGTTCCAGCCGCACCGCTACACGCGAACGCGCGACTGCTTCGAGGACTTCGTCAAGGTGCTCGGCAGCGCCGACCTCGTGCTGCTCGCCGACGTCTACGCCGCCGGCGAGCCGCCGATCGTCGCCGCCGACGGCCGCGCGCTCGCGCGCGCGCTCCGCGTCGCCGGCAGCGTCGATCCGGTCTTCGTCGACGAGATCGGCGCGATGGCGCAGACGATCGTCGCGCAGGCGCAGCCCGGCGACGTCGTCATCGCGATGGGCGCCGGCTCGATCGGCAACGTGCCGCAGCAGCTCGTCGATCTGCTCGGGAGCAAGCCATGAGCGACGCCTTCGGCAAGATCGCGGTGCTGATGGGCGGCACGTCGGCCGAGCGCGAGATCTCGATCCTCTCGGGCACCGGCGTCCTCGCTGCGCTGCGCTCGCAAGGCGTCGACGCGCACGCGTTCGATCCCGCCGAGCGCGAGCTCGGCGAGCTGAGGCGCGAAGGTTTCGCGCGCTGCTTCATCGCGCTGCACGGCCGCCACGGCGAGGACGGCAGCGTCCAGGGCGCGCTC
>DASSRF010000160.1:0-2007 GCA_035701945.1 Caldimonas sp.
CGCTGCGCAGCAGAGCGCGAGCACGACGCGCGGCAGCACGACGACGCCGGCGAGCGTGAGCGCGATCAGGTGCAGCCACGGCGCCGCCGGCGCTCCGGCGGTCGCGCTGCCGTGCGCGACGCGCATCGCGGCGAACGCTGCTTGGTCGGGTAGCGCGATCCCGGCGAGCCGCGCCGCCGGGCCGAACACGGTCGTGACGATCGCGTGCGCCGCGTCGGGGCCGAGGAACGTGCTCTCCCAGACCGCGCGGTAGTCGAGGACGAGGCCGCGCGCGTACATCCCGGCGACGAGGCCGAGCGCGAGCGCCGCGGCGCCGGCGTGGAGCACGGTTTCGGCGCGCAGCGCCGCGAGCCTGCTGCTGCGCTCGAGCCAGAGCCGCGCGAACTCGCGCAGCGCCGGCGCGCTGCCCCCCGACGAGACGCGCGGCAGCAGCCGGCGGCTGCGCAGCAGCGCCTCGGTCGCGCGCACGAGCGGGCCCGGGCGCCGGGGTTTGCGACGCAGCGCGCGAACGATCGGCCAGGCGACCAGCAGCGCGTAGACGACGACGTTCCAGACGAGCACGCCCCAGAGCGGCGGCGCGAGCAGGTTGATGCGCTGGCCGCTACCGAGCGCGTCGGCGGCGACGCCGAGCACGAACGCGACGACGACGATGACGACGGTCCAGGCGCGCTTCGACATCGGCTCGCGAACGATCCGCTCGACGATCGGCTCGCGCGGGCCGAGCCGTTGCAGCGCGTGGCGCGCGCGGCCGGCGAGGTAGGCATCGGCAGGCGCGTCGGCGGGAACCGCTTCGAGCGCGACGCGGTCGGCCCAGGCGCGGTCGTCGTCGGTCCAGCTCGGCGACTCGGGACGCGCCGTCTCGAACGCCTCGAGGCAGGTGACTTCGCGGGCGTGGCGCTCGTCCATGGCGACGGTCGTTTGGCGCGAGACCTCGCGACGGCTACGCCAGCGCGCGCGCGATCAGGATCTTCTGCACGTCGCTCGTCCCCTCGTAGATCTGGCAGACGCGGACGTCTCGCCAGATGCGCTCGACCGGGAAGTCGCGGACGTAGCCGTAGCCGCCGTGGACCTGGATCGCGTCGCTGCAGACGCGCTCGGCCATCTCGGTCGCGACGAGCTTGCCCATCGCCGCCTCCTTCAGGCACGGCAACCCGGCGTCCTTCAGGCTCGCCGCGTGGTGGACGAGCTGGCGCGCCGACTCGATCCGCGTCGCCATCTCGGCGAGGCGGAACTGCACCGCCTGGTGCTCGAAGATGGGCTTGCCGAACGCGACGCGCTCCTTGGCGTACGCGAGCGCGGCGTCGAACGCGGCGCGCGCCATGCCGATCGCCTGCGCGCCGATGCCGATGCGGCCGCCCTCGAGCCCGGAGAGCGCGATCTTCAGCCCCTGCCCTTCGTCGCCGAGCAGGTTCGCGGCGGGAACGCGGCAGCGCTCGAAGACGATCTGCGCGGTGTCGCTCGCGTGCTGGCCCGCCTTCTCCTCGAGCCGTGCGACCGTGTAGCCCGGCGTCGACGTCGGCACGACGAACGCGCTGATGCCGCGCTTGCCGGCGCTCTTGTCGGTCACCGCCATCACGATCGCGACGTCGCCGTTCTTGCCGCTCGTGATGAACTGCTTGACGCCGTCGAGGACGTACGCGTCGCCGTCGCGCACCGCGGTCGTTCGAAGGCCCCCGGCCTCCGAGCCGACGTGCGGCTCGGTCAGGCAGAACGCGCCGAGCATCTCGCCGCGTGCGAGCGGAACGAGGTAGCGCTGCTTCTGGTCCTCGTTGGCCCATGCCATCAGGATCGAGCAGACCGGGCAGTTGTTGACGCTGATGATGGTCGATGTTGCGCCGTCGCCGGCCGCGATCTCCTCCAGGGCGACCGCGAGCGCGAGGTAGTCCATGCCGGCGCCGCCGTACGCCTCGGGCACCGCGATGCCGAAGGTGCCGAGCGCCGCGAGCTCCGCCAGCGCCTCCTTCGGGAACGTGGCGTTGCGGTCCCAGTCGGCCGCGTGCGGCGCCA
>DASSRF010000161.1:0-2826 GCA_035701945.1 Caldimonas sp.
CGATCGCATCCGGGCGAGGCGCCGGCGCTCGCCGCGCAGGCGCTGCACAGCCAGGTCGAGATGCACGCCGAGTACGGCGGTGTCGTCCCCGAGCTCGCGTCGCGCGATCACATCCGGCGCGTGCTGCCGCTCGTTCGCGACGTCCTCGCCCGCGCCGGCGTCGCGATCGACGACGTCGACGTCGTCGCGTACACGCGCGGCCCGGGCCTCGCGGGCGCGCTCCTCGTCGGTGCCGGCGTCGCTTGCGCGCTCGCCGCCGCGCTCGATCGACCGGCGCTCGGCATCCACCATCTCGAAGGCCATCTGCTGTCGCCGTTCCTGTCCGCCGATCCGCCGACGTTCCCCTTCGTCGCGCTGCTCGTCTCGGGCGGGCACACGCAGCTGCTGCGCGTCGACGACGTCGGCCGCTACGCGCTGCTCGGCGACACCATCGACGACGCCGCCGGAGAGGCGTTCGACAAGTCGGCGAAGCTGCTCGGCCTCGGCTACCCCGGCGGCGCGGCGCTCGCGCGACTCGCCGACTTCGGCGATCCCGACGCCGTCGCGCTGCCGCGGCCGCTGCTGCACCGCGACTCGCTCGACTTCTCGTTCGCCGGCCTGAAGACCGCGGTGCGGACGCACGCGGCGAAGCTCGACTCGACGTGCGAGCAACCGCGCGCCGACCTCGCGGCGTCGACGCAGGAAGCGATCGTCGACGTGCTCGCGAAGAAGTCGATGGCGGCGCTCGCAGCGACCGGCTGCGACCGCCTCGTCGTCGCCGGCGGCGTCGGCGCCAACGCAGCGCTGCGCGAGCGGCTGCGTCGCGGCTGCGACGAGCGCGGCGCGCGCGTGCATTTCCCCGACCTTGCCCTCTGCACCGACAACGGCGCGATGATCGCGCTCGCCGCAGCGATGCGGCTCGAGCGCGGCATCGCCGCGCCGACCCGCGACCATGCCTTCGACGTGCTGCCGCGCTGGCCGCTCGTCTCCGCCTGAGACCACCATGCCGAACCTGCGCCCTCTCATCGACGAGCTGCCCGCGTCCAAGATCCGCGAGGTCGCGAACGCCGCGATGGATCGCCGCGACGTCCTCGCGTTCTGGTTCGGCGAGAGCGACGAGACGACGCCGCCCTTCATCCGCGACGCCGCGGTCGCGTCGCTCGCCGCCGGCGAGACGTTCTATTCGCACAACCTCGGCCTCGCCGAGCTGCGCGAAGCGATCGCCGGGTACGTGTCGTCGCTGCATCCTGCGGTCGGCAGCGACCGCATCGCGGTGACGTCGTCGGGCGTGAGCGCGCTGATGCTCGCGATGCAGGCGCTCGTCGGCGCCGGCGACGAGGTCGTCGCGGTCGTCCCGGTGTGGCCGAACCTCACCGCGCAGCCGGCGATCCTCGGCGCTCAGGTCACGCGCTTCGCCCTCAAGCCGGACGCCGCGGGCGAGTGGCGCCTCGACGTCGGCGCGCTCTGCCGCGCGGTCACGCAGCGCACGCGCGTCCTGCTCGTCAATTCGCCGAACAACCCGACCGGCTGGACGCTCGCTCGCGACGAGCAGCGCACGCTCCTCGAGCACTGCCGATCGACCGGGACGTGGATCGTCGCCGACGAGGTCTACGAGCGCGTCTTCTTCGGCGACGATCGCGGCGGCGCGGCGCCGAGCTTCCTGGACATCGCCGATCGCGACGACCGCCTGATCGTCGTCCACAGCTTCTCGAAGAGCTTCCTGATGACCGGCTGGCGGCTCGGCTGGCTCGTCGTTCCGCCCGGCACGGCGCCGTCGTTCGCGAAGCTGATCGAGTTCAACACCTCGTGCGCCCCGGTCTTCGTGCAACGCGCCGGGCTCGCCGCGCTCGCCAACGCGACCACCTTCGTCCCCGGGCTGGTCGAGCGCCTGCGCGGTTGCCGCGACACGCTGCTGCCGCTCCTGCGCGACATCCCCGGCGTCCAGGTGGCGACGCCGCGCGGCGGACTCTACGCGTTCATGCGCGCGCCGGGCAGCGACGATTCGCTCGCGTTCGCCAAGCGGCTCGTCCAGGAGGCCGGCGTCGGCATCGCGCCCGGCGCCGCGTTCGGCGCCGAAGGCGAGGGGTGGCTGCGCTGGTGCTTCGCGTCGCGCGACCCGAAGCGGCTTCGCGTCGGTGCGGAGCGGCTCGCCGCGTTCGTGCGGCTATAATGATCGACCTTGCTGCGCCCGCAGCGAGCGAGCACGACGCCGGTCGGTTTCACCGGCGATCGCAAGTCCAGAGCCGAAACCGCAGCACCGCTTCAGTGCCGGCGCTCGGTTTCACACGAGGAATCGAGATGCCTGCCACCACCCAGCACAAGGCCGAGATCGTCAAGGCGCACGCGCGCTCGGCCAACGACACCGGTTCGACCGAGGTGCAAGTCGCCTTGCTGACCGACCGGATCAACGAGCTCACGCCGCACTTCAAGACGCATCTGAAGGACCACCACGGCCGCCGCGGCCTCCTGAAGATGGTCAACCGCAGAAAGAGCCTGCTCGCCTACCTGAAGGCCACGGACGCCGAGCGCTACACGGCGCTGATCCACAAGCTCGGCCTTCGCAAGTAGCGATGGCCGTTGCCCGCAGCCGACTGGCTTCGACCGGAGGCTCGCGGGTGCGCAGGAACCAGCCAT
Source organism: Caldimonas sp. (assembly GCA_035701945.1). Lineage (GTDB taxonomy): Bacteria > Pseudomonadota > Gammaproteobacteria > Burkholderiales > Burkholderiaceae_C > Schlegelella_A. Next base: position 2,614 of record DASSRF010000161.1, read on the forward strand.
CAGGCGTCGCCGTGTCATTCCCTCGTTGTCCGCTTCAGCGACACCGCGGGAATGGCATTGCGCCGAGCCGCTGATTCCGGGTGTCGGCGCCGCCCGAAGCGCGCCGCTCAATCGGAGACACCAGACATGAGCATCTTCAACAAGGTCACCAAGACGTTCCAGTGGGGCCAGCAGACGGTGACGCTCGAGACCGGCGAGATCGCGCGGCAATCG